>JAZRAZ010000168.1:0-3553 GCA_045634825.1 Eubacteriales bacterium
CATCTGACATCATTTTTTCCTTCTGCCGCTTGCCGAAGTAACGGCTCATCACCATTGAGTATCAAAAGACCACCGTGAACGATGTGGTCGGAAAGTTCCATCTTTGCTTTACAAATATTCTCACGACTGCCCAGCAGTTCAATATGTGAAACGCCGATATTGGTAATGACACCGATATGCGGGCGCACACGACGGGCAAGATAATCAATCTGCCCCATTCCGCGCATCCCCATCTCGAAAATTGCGACCTGATGAGTAGGTTCCACGGAAAAAGCCGTCAGCGGCATACCCAGTTCATTATTGCGATTGGCAAGTGATTTTTGCACTGAATATTTTCCCGAAAGAACGCAGTCAATCATCTCTTTTGTGGTTGTTTTGCCGACGCTTCCGGTTACAGCCACGCGATAAGCAGGCAAACCTGACAGATACAGTGCCGCTATATCTGCCAGTGCGCGCAATACATCCGAACAAACAAATTCTGTATGCTTTGTCCCCATTTTTTTGGAAGTCAAAAACAAAACACTGCTGAATTTTTTATCCAGTTGGGCAATATAATCGTGCCCATCCACGCGTTCACCGACCAAAGCGGCAAATAAAGTGTTCTCGCAGACCTCTCTGGAGTCGGTCACGATTCTTTTAATTAAAGTGTTGCGCTGAGGTCGGCGCAGACCCAAACGGTCTGCTATGTCAAAAGCATACAGTTTCATACGGTACTTTCATTCCCTCTTTCAGTTCTTTTCGGCAACAATTTGACGAACGATTTTTTCCTCATCAAACTCAATGGTACCGGTGGAAAGAATCTGATATTTTTCGTGGCCCTTGCCGGCAAGCAGAATAATGTCATCTTTTTTTGCATTGGCAAGCGCATATGCAATCGCCTCCAGGCGATTTTCAATCACAGTATAATGTGAAGTGTTTTGCTTAACACCCGGCAAAATGTCTTCGATAATAGTTCTGGGGTCTTCCGAACGCGGATTATCGGATGTGACAATCACAAAATCCGAATACTTTGCCGCAACCGCCCCCATAATTGAGCGTTTGGTTTTATCGCGGTCACCGCCGCAACCAAACAATGTCACCACCCTGCCGGGCGCATAAGAACGCACCGTGCGCAAAATATTTTCAAGCGCATCAGGTGTATGAGCATAGTCAAGCATCACTGTAAAATCCTGGTCCAGTTCTATAATTTGAGCGCGTCCGTCAACATTTTTAAGTTGACTGAGTTTAGAGGTAATCTCCTCAAAAGGCAATCCGAGAGCACACAGCGCACTGACTGCTGCCGTTACATTATAAACCGTAAATTTGCCGGGAGTGGAAACGCTGACTCTACTGAGCGCTCCTTTGGTTAACAAGAAAAAGTTGACTCCTCCAGCGTGTAAAGTTATATCCCTTGCCACTATATCAGCATCATTGGTTTTGGCAGAATAAGTGACACGCTTTTTTCCTTGACACTCTCTTGCCGCGAATTCAGCGCCTGTTGTATCATCAATATTATAAATACCGATGTTACTTTGCTCGAATAATTGGTACTTTGCTTCCTTATAGGCTTCCATAGTACCGTGATAATCCAGATGGTCTTGTGTCAGATTAGTAAAGACACCTACCTCAAACTGCAGTCCTGCCACACGCTTTTGTGCCAGCGCGTGCGAGGAAATTTCCATTACAACATATTCCACGCCTGCGGCACGCATTTTATCAAATACATCAAATAAAATTGTAGGCTCAGGTGTGGTAAAAGCGCTGGGGAGTATTTCATCACCTATCATATTGCGCACAGTACCGAGCAGACCCGTCTTTTTCCCCATTGCATCCAACAGTTGTTTCATAAAGAAAGTGGTGCTGGTCTTGCCATTGGTACCTGTTACACCGATAAGTTTTAAATCCTTTTCAGGATGTTGATAAAAATTGGCACAAGCATAAAACATAGCCGCTCTGACATCTTTAACTATAATATGAGGTATATTTGCCTCTGTCTGTCGCTCTGCCACAATAACTAGCGCTCCTTTTTCGGCGGCACTGACGGCATATAAATGCCCGTCTGTCTTTTCCCCCGAGATACAAAAGAACATTGTCCCGGACACTACTTTTCTTGAATCAAAGCAAAGAAGAGATATCTCGGTTTGCTCACAAGTTCTGATATCATTTTGAACGTCTATTCCCTGCAATAATTCTTTGACCGTCATATGTTCACCTTTCTAATTCGATACATCTTGATAACTTTTCAGTCTGACTGTTACAACTTTGCCCGCAGGCACCTTGGTTCCTTGCGCAGGTTCCTGATGATACACCAACATTCCCGCGGTTTTACTGTTGCCGACGACGCGAATGTTTAATCCCGCTGCCGCCAGTTCATTTTTGGCAGTTCCAAGGCTCATGCCCGTCAGGTCGGGAACCACACAATTATCGGCGGGTGTTTTACCGTTGGTATAAAGCACAACAACTCCGTCTTGAGGAATTTGCTCACCCGCACCCGGATTTTGCGTTTCGATTTTCCCTTCTCCGCCAACCAGTTTGTATTCAAAGCCTTCTTTTGTCAGCTGTCCAACAGCATCGGCTGAATCTTTACCGATTAAGTTGGGTACAGGCATATCAATCGTCGCAAGTTCTTCTTTAGTATATTCGGTTTGAATGTTGAGATACGGCAATATGTCACTCAACACATCGCCGGCAATCGGTGCGGCAATCAAACCGCCAAAATATTCTCCTGCCTTTGGCTCATCAATCATAATCAATATAGCAATTTCAGGGTCGTCTGCCGGTGCAAAGCCGATAAAACTCGCAATATATTTATCAACTTGGCCCGCTTCATTTCTTTCATCCGTTTTTTCAGAAGTACCCGTCTTGCCGGCAACACGATAACCTTTAACATAGGCATTTTTGCCACTGCCTGCACTGACAACGCCTTCCAGCATTTTGCACAGTGTATCACTGGTTTCTTCACTGATAACTT
Organism: Eubacteriales bacterium; assembly: GCA_045634825.1. GTDB lineage: Bacteria > Bacillota > Clostridia > Oscillospirales > QAKW01 > Firm-08. The sequence continues at coordinate 2,951 of JAZRAZ010000168.1, forward strand.
GGCGAACCACTGTGGGAGAAATATTTTTGACTACTTTGATATTTCCGTCATCATCGGTTTGAGTAATCTGTTTTACCACATGAGGCTTCATTAATTTTCCGCCGTTGGCAACGGCGCATACCGCATTGAGCATTGCTATTGGGGTCACTTTGAAGTTCTGACCGAATGCGGCGGTAGCCAGTTCCACCTCATTAAACCGCTTGGGGTCGTGAAACAGACCGCTTGCCTCACCCAAAAGGTCAATACCCGTCTTTTCCTTAAGCCCAAAAGCCTCGAAATATTTGATAAAGTTTTCAGACCCGATGCTCTGTCCAAGTTTGATAAATGCCGGGTTGCAGGAATTTTGAATCGCCTCTTGGAAATTCTGATAGCCGTGGCCTGCGTGCTTCCAACAACCGATACGACGGTCCGCTACCGTTGCAGAACCGTTGCAGGAAAAACCTGAAGTTTCGGGCGTTACCAATCCTTCCTCCAAAGCCATCGCGGCGGTCAGGATTTTAAAAGTAGAACCGGGCATATAGGTATCTGAAACGATAGAATTTCGCCAAAGGAAAGAAAGCATTTCCTGCTCTTTTTTGTCGTATTCCTCTCCTTTTAATTCAG
>JAZRAZ010000169.1:0-2394 GCA_045634825.1 Eubacteriales bacterium
TGGTTTCTTCTCCACCCCCCTCGGCTACAAGTACTTTATGTCCGCTTCCGTTAAATAAATAACGTTTTTCCAAGCCACCCGCGCTCTGGGCGGGTGCTTTTTTTAAAAAAGTGACTGCAAAATAGTAATTTTGCCCAAAAAAACGATATTTTCCTCCCCAAACTGTCATAAGTTACAAAAATTCTCAACAGTATAAATAAGTGATTGATTTTTTACAAATAATGGGATATACTGTAATTAGTGAAATTTGGAATTTTTTTAGGAGGTAAACGAACCAATGAACAAACTGAATTTGGAAAAGTATGGAATTACCGGCGTTACAGAGATTGTCTACAATCCTTCCTACGAGGAATTGTTTGAGGCAGAAATCGATCCCGCTCTGGAAGGCTTTGAGAAAGGTCAGGAAACAGAACTGGGTGCTGTCAATGTAATGACAGGTATCTATACCGGCCGTTCCCCCAAAGATAAATATATCGTAATGGATGACAACTCCAAGGATACTGTTTGGTGGACAAGCGACGAGTTTAAAAACGACAATCATCCAATGACCGAGAGCACCTGGAACATTGTCAAAGATTTGGCAGTTAAGGAACTGTCCGGCAAGAAACTCTATGTAGTAGATACCTACTGCGGTGCCAATGCCGACACTCGTATGTGCGTACGCTTCATTATGGAAGTAGCCTGGCAGGCTCACTTCGTTAAAAATATGTTCATCATTCCCACCGAGGAAGAACTTGCAACCTATGAACCCGACTTTGTTTGCTACAATGCTTCCAAAGCCGCTGTTGAAAATTATGAGGAACTCGGAATGAACTCCGCTACTTGCTCCGCTTTCAACATCACTTCTCGCGAGCAGGTTATCCTCAACACCTGGTACGGCGGTGAAATGAAGAAGGGTATCTTCTCCATGATGAACTACTACCTGCCCCTCAAGGGTATTGCTTCCATGCACTGCTCTGCCAACACCGATATGAACGGTGAAAACACCGCTTTGTTCTTCGGTCTGTCCGGTACAGGTAAAACCACTCTGTCCACCGACCCCAAGAGACTTTTGATTGGTGACGATGAGCACGGCTGGGACGACAACGGCGTATTCAACTTTGAAGGCGGTTGCTATGCTAAGGTTATCAACCTTGACAAAGAGTCCGAGCCCGACATTTACAATGCTATCAAGAGAAACGCACTGCTCGAAAATGTAACCGTTGATGAAAACGGCAAATGCGATTTTGCAGACGGTTCCGTAACCGAGAACACCCGCGTTTCCTATCCCATTGACCATATCAACAACATTGTTCGCCCTGTTTCCGCGGCTCCTGCAGCAAAGAATGTAATCTTCTTGTCTGCCGATGCTTTCGGCGTACTGCCTCCCGTTTCGATTCTGACTCCCGAGCAGGCACAGTACTACTTCTTGAGTGGCTTTACTGCCAAACTCGCAGGTACCGAGCGCGGCATCACCGAGCCGGCTCCCACCTTCTCCGCTTGCTTCGGTCAGGCATTTCTGGAACTGCACCCCACCAAGTACGGCGAAGAACTGGTTAAGAAGATGGAAGCAAACGGCGCCAAGGCATACCTTGTTAACACAGGTTGGAACGGTACCGGCAAGCGTATCACCATCAAAGATACCCGCGGTATTATCGACGCTATTTTAAGTGGCGACATTCTGAATGCTCCCACCAAGAAAATCCCGCTGTTTGACCTGGAAGTTCCCACCGAACTGCCCGGCGTTGACCCCACCATCCTCGACCCGAGAGACACTTATGCTGATGCATCCGAGTGGGATGTTAAGGCAAAAGATTTGGCTGGCAGATTCGTTAAGAACTTTGCTAAATACACCGGCAACGATGCAGGCAAAGCACTGGTTGCCGCAGGCCCCAAGGTAGAGGACTAATTTAAATAGAAAGAAAGGCACATTGATAATGTGCCTTTTTTCTTTTGTGCGCGAAATTTAGCAGTAGAAAAATTAAAAAAATCTTGCCAAGACGGCGAGGTAGCAGTACAATTATAGTGACTAATAATAAAAAAGGAGACTTTTTTGCTATGAAACATCTTACCAAAAGAATTGTAAGCATGGTTCTTTGCGTGATGATGGCACTTAGTATGGTAACAGCAATTGTTTTACCTGCAGCCGCTGTTGATACTGAGACCACACCTGTAAATAACTATGCGAAAGTAACACTCAAGGAAGGCACCAACGAGCCGACCGACAATGTGTTTTTCTTTAAGTCGGATCGTAGCCATGTCGTTCTGTGGGCCAAGGGGTTGTCCTAATATGTTGTCTTCCTAAGACCGCTTGGCCTCCGACTTGTTGATACTGAGACCACACCTGTAAATAACTATGCGAAAGTAACACTCAAGGAAGGCACCAACGAGCCGACCGACAATGTGTTTTTCTTT
>JAZRAZ010000170.1:0-2009 GCA_045634825.1 Eubacteriales bacterium
AAATTGGGAGAAACTTCTTTACGAAGTGTCTCCCAATAGGCTACTGTTTTTAGTTATTCTTTTTGCGAAAAATGGACATCGGGTGCAAAGGCTCATCACAGGGCAGAAACAGAAGTTGTTGAGAATGGGGTGCATCGTTGACCTGCTCCCCTTCGGTCGTTTCCAGACTTTCCACTATCAAGGTAAAGTCCTCTTTATCGGGAGAAAGCACCTCCAGTTCATCCCCTACGGCAAATTTATTTTTCTGGCAAATCAGCGCTCTGCCGTCCTGCCACCGCTCCAGAGTCGCCACGACATCGTAGGGACGGATGTATCCACCGTCCATCGTATTAAATCCGCTTTGGTCCATCGGCGCATAGTAAAATCCTGTGGAAAAATCACGGTGAGATGCCTTGCCTGCCTGCTCCAGATAATAAGCAGGCTTAGAGAGTTTACCAAGAGATACCGCCTCATCAATCGCCTGCCGATATGCCTTGACAGTAGCGGCAACATAGTAAAAGGTCTTCATACGACCCTCAATTTTGAAACTGTCCACCCCCGCCTCTATCAAGTCGACAATATGCTCAATCATACACATATCTTTAGAATTAAAGATATAGGTACCTTTATCATCTTGCATTACAGGGAAATACTGACCCTCTCGGGTCTTTTCCATAATGGTGTATTCCCAACGGCAAGGTTGGGCGCAGGCACCGCGATTGGCATCTCTGCCCGTCAAGAAAGCAGACAGATGGCATCGTCCCGAAACGCTCATACACATCGCGCCATGGACAAAACATTCAATCTCTACATTCTCACCCACCGCCTCTTTGATACGGCGAATATCCTCCAGTGAACATTCTCTTGCCAGCACCAAACGCGTGGCGCCAAGGTCAGCATATGCTTTGGCGGTAACGGGATTGGTGATGTTTGCCTGGGTGGAAATATGAATGGGAATACTGGGCGCATACTGCTTTGCAAGACTCAGAACGCCAATGTCTGCAATAATCATTCCGTCGGGTGCGATGTCCTCCAGTTCAGCAAAAAAGGCAGGAAGTTTCTCGGTTTCCTCCACCGTCGGATAGGTATTCACGGTGACATAGAGTTTGACCCCTTGCTCGTGGCAAAGGGCAACCGCCGTACGCATTTCATCCAAATCAAAATTGCCTGCCGCCGCGCGCATACCAAAGCTGCGATAAGCAAGATATACCGCATCCGCGCCGTACGCCAGCGCATAGCGCAGGCGCATCATATCGCCTGCAGGTGCCAAAAGTTCAGGTTTTTTCATCATATACTCTCCATAAAACAGCACTCCGAAAGGAGTGCTGTTTTGCATTAATTTACTGTGGAAGTACCACCCGTACCGTTGCCCGCGATTTTAACATTTTTAAGATGCTCACCGTAGGTCTTGGAAAAGATGGTGCCTTTCGAGGAAGCCACAAAGAAATAATAGTCCGTCTCCTCCGGGTTCAGTGCCGCCTTGATAGCCGCAAGACCGGGGCAAGCAATCGGACCGGGTGGCAAGCCTTTATTAATATAGGTGTTATAGGGGTTATCCATCTCGGTATCTGCAATACTTAAAACATCTTTACGTTCGGGCAGAACATACTGTACCGTGGCGCAGGATTCAAGATATGGATAGGTCTTACTGTTCAGACGATTGTAAAACACGCTGGCGACTTTGCCAAACTCACTGTCATTGGCGCCCTCACGCTCAACAATAGATGCCATCGTAATGATTTCATCCAAGGTGTAGTCACTCTTTTGGAGTAAACTTTGAATTTCGGTATCCTCCATCTTTTTCTGGAAATTAGAGAGCATCGTGTTGACAATGCTGACCTCATCTCCCACAAAAATCTCATAGGTATCGGGGAACAGATAGCCTTCCAGACGATTGTTTCGCTTGGGCAAATCCTTTAAAAAGTCATATTCAAAATCGTAGTTTGCCAGCACCTCTTCCAGCACCGCCCTGTCGGCATATTTCTCTTTAACGAGCAAATCGACAATTTCGGGTTGGGTGTATCCTTCAG
>JAZRAZ010000171.1:0-2189 GCA_045634825.1 Eubacteriales bacterium
ATAACCAAAACAGTGTTTCCTCCATCCACTAATTTCTGTAATACTTCAATTAACTTTTTAACATCTGCTGTATGAAGCCCCGTTGTAGGCTCATCCAAAATATAAATCGTCTTCCCCGTCGGTCTTTTGGAAAGTTCGGTCGCAAGTTTAACTCGTTGTGCCTCTCCGCCGGATAATGTTGTAGATGATTGTCCGATTTTTATATAAGACAAGCCGACATCATACATTGTCTTAAGTTTTCTGTATATTCTCGGAACACTCTCAAAAAAGTGCATTCCTTCTTCTACCGTCATATTCAAGACATCTGCTATGGATTTTCCTTTATATTTTACCTCGAGTGTTTCTTTATTATAACGCGCCCCTTTACAAACTTCGCAAGGAACATAAACATCAGACAAAAAGTGCATCTCGATTTTTATGATTCCATCACCCTGACAAGCCTCACAACGACCTCCGCGGACATTAAACGAAAACCTCCCGGGACCATACCCACGAGCTTTTGCCGCTTGTGTTTGAGCAAAAAGATCACGTATATCGGTAAATACCGATGTATAGGTAGCAGGATTGGAGCGCGGTGTTCTTCCAATGGGCGATTGATCAATGTTGATGACTTTATCCAAATGTTCAAGACCGCGAATTTCCCTACATTTTCCGGGTAAAGTTTTTGAATGATTCAGGTCACGTGCCAATATTTGATAAATAACATTATTAACAAGCGAAGATTTACCGGACCCGCTAACACCCGTAACACAAGAAAATGTACCCAAAGGTATTGAAACATCTATATTTTTAAGATTGTTTTCAGCCGCACCGAAAACTTGCAAAAAATTACCGTTTCCGCCCCTTCTGTGCCTTGGGATATCAATCTTCTTTTTACCACTGAGATACAAACCGGTCAGCGAATTTTCATTCTCCATTATTTCCTGCGGCGTGCCGCTTGCCACAACCTCGCCACCGTGAATACCCGCGCCCGGTCCGATATCAACAATATAATCAGCAGCGCGCATCGTATCCTCATCGTGCTCCACAACAATAAGGGTATTCCCTACATCTCTAAGTTTTTGCAATGTGGCAAGAAGTTTATCGTTGTCGCGTTGATGAAGACCTATACTGGGTTCATCCAAAATATACAACACGCCCATAAGTGAAGAACCGATTTGTGTAGCCAGACGAATACGTTGACTCTCACCACCCGACAAAGTGCCGGCAGATCGAGAAAGTGTCAAGTAAGTCAAACCGACATTCACCAAAAAATTTAGTCTGACTTTAATTTCCTTAATCACTTCGTGGGCAATCATTTCTTCTCTGTCATTGAGTTGTAGACCATCAAAAAAAGCAAAAATTTTCTTGATGGACATTTCACAAATCTGTTGAATATTTTTGTTACCGACCGTTACTGTCAAAACCTCTTTTTTCAGTCGTGCTCCATTACAAACAGGACACTTTTTTTCCACCATAATAGATTCAATCTGATGACGCATAAACTCGCTATTTGTTTCATGATAGCGACGCTCCAGATTTTTAATAACACCTTCATACGGCGCATATCTGGTAAATTTTCCATTTCGACCAATGGGAACTTCCTTATCCCCAGTTCCGTAAAGCAAAATATTCTTTACTTCATCAGACAAATCATTATATGGAGTATTTAAGGAAAAATTATACATTTTGGATAGTGATTCAAAATAAAGATTTGCAATAGAATCTCCATAGCCGGAGTGCCAACCGTTTGCTCTGATTGCTCCGTCGTTAAGTGACAAAGAACCGTCGGTAATCAGTGCCTCCGGGTCAATCGACATAGTATATCCTATACCATCACACTCCGGGCAAGCGCCATACGGATTATTGAACGAAAACATACGAGGCGAGAGTTCCTCAATGCTTGTGCCATGTTCGGGACACGCATACTTTTGGGAAAACACCAAATCCTCCCCATTATTGCGACTGATAATTACAAGCCCGTGCGCATTATGAAGTGCAGTTTCAACAGAATCAGCCAGTCTGCTCCGTATCCCCTCACGAATCACCAAGCGATCGACCACAATTTCAATGGTATGTTTTATGTTTTTCTCCAATGAAATTTCTTCCGAAAGTTCATATAATAGTCCATCAATGCGAACTCGCATATAACCGCTTTTTTGAGCTTCCTCAAGTAACTTTTTATGTTCTCCTTTACGCTTTCGTATTAC
>JAZRAZ010000172.1:0-1854 GCA_045634825.1 Eubacteriales bacterium
AGGCGCTATAGCCACCGATAAAGTCAACGCCCAGTGTGCGCGATGCTTTCTCCAGAGTCAAAGCAAATTTGACGGGATTTTCTCCGGGGCACGCCGCCGCCAGCATCGCAATCGGAGTGACGGAAATGCGCTTGTTGATAATCGGAATACCCAGTTCCTTTTCAATCTCGGCGCAGACCTCTACTTGTCTTGCGGCAATACGGGTGATTTTATCATAAACTTTCTGACAGGCACGGTCAATATCCGGATCAATACAGTCCAGCAGTGAAATGCCGATGGTGACGGTACGAATATCCAGATGCTCCTGCTCTATCATCGCAATCGTTTCTAAAATATCACTTGTGTTAATCATACTATTCCCCTATACTCTGTGCATAGAATCAAAAATATCCTCATGCATACAATGAATGACGAGGTTCATCTCTTCGCCTTTTTTCTTAAGGTTTTCTGCAAAATCGGCAAACGGCAGGCTCATATCCTTAATGTCTGCCATCATAATCATACAAAAAGTGTCCTGCATAACAGACTGTGTTACATCCTCAATATTGACTCCGTTTTCGGCACAAACGGCGCTCACGCTTGCCAATATGCCTACACGGTCACGACCGACCACGGTAATTACAGCTCTCATTTTTTTCACTCCTTTAACAGTATACATCTATTATATACCATTTTATTTTTTCGTCAAGCAAAAAGAGAACGCAAAAGCGTTCTCTTTTGGATTTTATTTTGCAATTTCAACGGCACGGCTTTCGCGAATGACATTGACCTTGATTTGACCGGGATATTGCATCTCGTTTTCAATCTTTTGAGCAATGTCGCGGGAAAGCAGGACAATCTGGTCATCGTCCACCTTGGTGGGATTGACAATGATGCGAACCTCTCTGCCCGCTTGAATGGCAAAGGTGGAATCAACACCGTCAAAGGAATTGGCAATCTCCTCAAGTTTTTCAAGACGCTTGACATAGTTTTCCAAATTCTCGCGTCTGGCACCGGGACGGGCGGCAGAAATGGCATCGGCTGCCTGCACAATGGCGGCAATCACCGTTTTACATTCTACTTCACCGTGGTGAGCGTGAATCGCGTGAATGACATCTTCACTCTCTTTATATTTTTTCGCAAGGTCAACACCGACCTGAATATGAGACCCTTCAATTTCAAAGTCCATACTCTTGCCGATATCGTGGAGTAGACCTGCACGCTTGGCAAGCATCACATCGGCACCCATCTCAGCGGCAATTACGCCGGCAAGTTTGGAAACCTCCATAGAGTGATTGAGTACATTCTGACCGTAACTGGTACGATACTTCTGACGACCCAGCAGTTTAATCATCTCGGGATGCAGTCCGTGTACACCCGTTTCAAAGGTAGCACGCTCACCCTCTTTTTTGATGATAACGTTGAGTTCTTTTTTACATCTTTCAACCGTTTCCTCAATTCTGCCGGGATGAATACGACCGTCACTAATGAGTTTCTCAACAGTCATACGGGCAATCTCACGACGAATGGGATTGAAGGACGAAAGTGTAATGGCTTCGGGGGTATCGTCGATAATAATATCAACGCCCGTAATGTTTTCCAGAGACCTGATATTTCTGCCTTCACGGCCGATAATGCGTCCCTTCATCTCATCGCTTGGCAGGGCGATGGTGCTGACGGTAGCCTCAGTCACATAGTCGGCGGCACATCTCTGAATGGCGGCGGCAATAATATTCTTTGCCTTTTCGTCAGCCTCCTCTTTAAAGCGTTCCTCATATTGAGAAACTTTGGCGGCGAGTTCATGAGTCAGTTCACTTTCCAAAGCGGCAAACAGTTCGTGTTTGGCAGTTTCGATACTGTATCCACTGACTTTTT
>JAZRAZ010000173.1:0-3508 GCA_045634825.1 Eubacteriales bacterium
CTGCAGAAGAGATCATTCGCCGCTGGAACGAGTTTAAGGGTCCTGCACAGGAGCTTGAGCTGCCCAGCGCACCGAAGCAGTTCCTCCACTACTTTACCGAGGCAGACCGTCCGCAGGCTAAGCTGGACAGAGACCTGGAAAACGGTATGGCGGTTTCTATCGGCAGACTGCGTCCGGATACACAGTATGATTTTAAGTTTGTATGTCTTTCTCACAACACACTTCGCGGAGCAGCCGGCGGCGCTGTGTTATTAGCAGAGTTGCTCTGTGCTCAAAACTACATTTAAAGGAGAATAGATATGAGAAATCCTGTTTTCACTGGTGCCGGTGTTGCGTTAGTTACACCATTTCATCAAGATGGCAGTATTAACTATACGAAACTCGGTGAACTCATTGAATATCAAATTGCAAATGGGACTGACGCTATTATTATTGCAGGAACTACTGGTGAGGCACCTACCCTAAGCGATGAAGAACACAAGAATGTTATCGCATATTCTGCAAAGGTCATTAATAAGCGTGTGCCTTTAATTGCAGGGGCAGGCTCCAACGACACACTGTACGGTACCCAAAACGCTATATATGCGGAGCAAGCCGGCGCGGATGCTTTGTTATTGGTTACACCATATTATAACAAAACAACACAAAGAGGTCTGATTGAGCATTTTAATTATTATGCAGACCACGTTAATATTCCCATAATTTTATATAATGTTCCCTCTCGTACAGGCGTCAATATTGAGCCTGATACTTGTGTTGAATTGGCTAAGCATAAAAACATTGTAGCTATTAAAGAGGCTTCCGGCAATATATCACAGGTGGCAGAAATTGCCGCAAAATGTCCCGAACTCGACATTTATTCAGGAAATGATGATCAGATTGTTCCGGTGATGTCTTTGGGCGGCAAAGGCGTAATTTCTGTTTTATCAAATGTAGCACCCAAGCAGGCCCACGATATATGTAAGTTATATATTGATGGAAATGTTACGGCATCACGAGATTTACAGCTCAAGTTAAGCAATCTGAATAAAGCATTGTTTTGTGAGGTTAATCCTATTCCCGTAAAAGAAGCCATGAACATTTTAGGGTTTAATGTAGGCCCTTGCCGTATGCCTTTGTGCAAAATGGAACCCAAAAATATTGAAATACTGAAAACAGCTTTAAAGGACGCAAATCTGATTTAAAAAGGAAAGATAAAAAATGATAAAGGCAGTTTTAAGCGGTTGTAACGGTGCGATGGGCAGAACAATTACCGAAGCAGTCGGAGATTTTGAAAATATCCAAATAGTTTGTGGTTTTGATAAAGTTAAGAACAACGCCCCATACCCTATTGTAACTGATTTTTCTGATTTGAAGGAAAAGGCAGATGTGGTTATAGATTTTTCGCATCCATCTGTGTTGGAAGCAGAACTAAAGTTTTGCTTGAGCCAAAACATCCCTGTTGTTTTAGCATCAACGGGCTATTCTACTCAACAAATTGAAATGATTAATGAAGCTTCTAAATCTATACCAATTTTTTATACTGCTAATATGTCCCTTGGTGTAAACTTGATGGACGCACTATGCAGACAAGCCGCAAAGGTTCTCTCGCCTCAGTTTGATATTGAAATTATTGAAGCGCACCATAATCAAAAAGTTGACGCCCCAAGCGGCACCGCCCTACTCCTTGCCGATGGCATCAACGAAGCCTTGCAAGAACCATTTAATTTTGAATTTGATAGGCATTCCAAACGGAAAAGAAGAGAGAAAAACGAAATTGGAATCTCTTCTATTCGTGGTGGTACCATCGTTGGTGAACATACAGTGTTGTTCGCCGGAAATAATGAGTGTATCGAAATAAAGCATACCGCATTTGCAAAAACAGTTTTTGCAAATGGCGCACTCAATGCAGCGATGTGGCTTATAAACCAGCCGGCTGGTTTATATGATATGAAAAATTTTTTAAAAAATTTGTAAAAAAACACTTGTCAAACGCTCGATTATAGTGTATAATAATCGAGCGTTTGAAAGTATCCGGGTGTGGCGAAGTTTGGTATCGCGCTTGAATGGGGTTCAAGAGGCCGCAGGTTCGACTCCTGTCACTCGGACCAATTTCATAAAAAAGAGCAGACAATATTGTCTGCTCTTTTTATTTTTGTTTTACAATATTTCTTGCAACATAAACGCCACTGGCTGATGCATGAGATAACGAATGAGTAATACCACTACCATCTCCAATAATATAAAGACCTTTATGTTTTGATTCGAGTTTATCGTTGACTTCAACTTCCATATTATAGAATTTAACCTCTACGCCATAAAGCAATGTATCGTCATTGGCGGTGCCCGGTGCAACTTTATCTAGTGCATAAATCATTTCGATAATGCCGTCTAAAATTCTTTTTGGCAAAACAAGACTTAAATCACCTGCTGTTGCATTTAATGTGGGTTCAACACAGGATTCTTCTATACGATTTTGGGTGGAACGTTGACCACGAATAAGGTCACCAAAACGTTGTACGATAACGCCACCGCCAAGCATATTACTCAACTTGGCTATGCTTTCACCATATCCGTTTGAATCTTTAAATGGTTCAGAAAAATGCTTAGCAACCAACAGCGCAAAATTAGTGTTTTCCGTCTGTTTTGCTGAATCTTCATAACTGTGTCCATTAACAGTAATAATGCCATTGGTGTTTTCATTTACTACAGCGCCTTTTGGATTCATACAAAAAGTGCGAACCTTATCACCATATTTTTCCGTACGATAGACAATTTTACTTTCATAAAGTTCATCAGTTAAATGCGCAAACACAGCCGCAGGCAATTCGACACGAACACCAATATCAACACGATTGGACTGTGTTGGAATTTTAAGATCGCGACAAACTTTTTCCATCCACTTGCTTCCGCTTCTACCAACAGAAATAATACAATCTTTGCAGGTGTATTCAATGTCCTTACAAACAATCTTATAACCATCGTCTGTTTTTGATACACTTTTTACTGTACTATTGAAAAAGAAAGTCACGCGCTCTTTGAGATAACTGTATATGTTTTCAAGGACTACATAATTTCTGTCAGTTCCCAAATGCCGAACAGATGCATCTAATAAATGGAGATCATGCTGAATACAAAGTGTTTTAAACTTGGTTCCGGCTGTGGAATATAGTTTTGTTCCTTCCCCGCCATGCTTAATGTTGATTTCATCAACATATTGCATTAGTTCTAAGGCTTGTTTTTTTCCGATATATTTGTGTAATGTACCACCGAAATCATTTGTAATATTGTATTTCCCGTCCGAAAATGCACCTGCTCCCCCGAAACCGCTCATAATTGAACAACTTTTACAACTGATGCAACTTTTGATTTTTTCACCATCAATTGGACATTTACGTTGTTTTAACTGCTGTCCGGCTTCAAAAACCGCGACATTTAGTTTCGGATTGAGTTTAATAAGTTCATATGCAGAAAAAATACCTCCCGGTCCGGCGCCAACTATAATTACATCATAATCCATACGTTCATC
>JAZRAZ010000174.1:0-8823 GCA_045634825.1 Eubacteriales bacterium
GCAGCGTTTTTGAGGAAACAGTCTTTTCCGACCGGTTCAAAGTAGTAGAACAACTGCGCCGTTTCGGCGCCGATATTACGATTGACGGTCGACGGGCTTATATAAACGGCGTTTCAAAACTTACCGGTTGTCATTGTCAGGCAACCGACTTGCGTGCAGGTGCGGCATTATTGGTCGCAGCATTGGCAGCGCAGGGGGAAAGTGAGATTTGCGGCGGAGAACATATCATTCGCGGATATGAAAACATTGTTGAAGTATTTACAACTTTAGGCGCCGATATTACTGAAAAATAAAAGGAGTTGATAAAATGGCAGACCGCAGAGGCAACAGTATAGAACGTTATTATGCTTCCAAGGAAAGACGGCAGAAAAAGCGCAAGGTACGCTTGTATGTTTTTTTGACATTGTTTTGTCTTGTGTCTTTTCTTGTTTTATCACTGACCGTCTTTTTTAATATCAACACTTTTGAGGTCAGCGGTAACACAACATATTCCGCTGACGAAATTATAGCGGCAACGGGACTGGAACAAAAAGATAACCTTTTTCGACTGAATAAGTTTAAGATTGCAGATAAAATGGTGGTGGATTTGCCGTATATCAGTGCGGTCAATATTTATCGAAAACTCCCGACTACACTTTGCATTGAAGTGCAGGAAACTAAAGCAAGATTGGTCGCATACGATAACGGAATGTATGTTTTGATGGACGATACTTTCAAAGTTTTGGAGGTGCGTAAAAATCTACCCACGGGAGTGGCATATTTGATTGGTGTCAAATTCAGCGAAACTACCATCGGACAGAAGGCAGTATTTGAAAAAGATACTTTGCAACAAACAGTGGTAACTTTGATGGGTGCCATTAAGGAAAAATTTGATGCGGATAAAGTTTCTGCACTGGATGTTACCGAGTTGCACGCTTTACGACTGTACTATGATAATCACCGAGTGAAAATTTTACTGGGCAATACCGAGCGTCTGAATGAAAAACTGCAAATGGCGCAAAACGCTATATCGCAAAACGGACTGACTGAGCAGGCAAGAATTGATATCACCAGCGCCGATGCCGCTTACTACCGTGTGCTTTCCGAAGAGGAACTGGACGACCCCAAGCAAATGCTTTTAGGCAAAGCAAAAGCAAAAGACGACAAAGCCTATAATAAAACCGAACAAGAAACCACTGAGCAAGACTCGTCGGAAAAACAAGAATAGTTGTTTTTTGTTGAAAATATAAAAAAATACTTGCATTATAGTACAAAAGATAGTAAAATAGAATCGATATATTATATTATTCTATGAATTGATAATATGGGAGGATAAAAATATGGGATTTGAACTCGCAGAAAACGCAGAAGGCGTTGTAAATATAAAAGTGATTGGTTGCGGTGGCGGCGGTTGTAACGCTGTAAACCGTATGATCAACTCTGGTGTGCAGGGCGTTGAATTTGTTGCCGCCAACACCGACCTTCAGGTAATCAACAGTTCTCGTGCTGAACATAAAATCCAGATGGGTCAGAAACTCACCAAAGGACTGGGTGCAGGAAGTGACCCCACCGTTGGAGAGAAATCTGCCACTGAAAGCAAAGAAGAATTTGAGCAATTATTGCAGGGAACCGATATGGTGTTTATCACTGCCGGTATGGGCGGTGGTACAGGTACCGGCTCTGCTCCCGTAGTTGCTGAAATTGCTAAAAATATGGGTATTTTGACCGTTGCAATCGTTACCAAACCTTTTGATTTTGAAGGCAAATTCAAAATGAAAAATGCGGAGGCAGGTATTGCAAAACTCAGAGAAAAGGTTGACTCTTTAATTGTAATTCCCAATGAAAAACTTAAAGAGGTATCTCAAGAGAAAATTACTCTTTTAAATGCATTCCAGGTTGCTGATGAAGTGTTGCGTCAGGGCGTTCAAAGTATTTCTGATTTGATTTTGACCAGCGCACTGATTAACCTTGACTTTGCTGATGTCAGCAAAATCATGAAAGATGCCGGCAACGCTCATATGGGTGTTGGTCGCGCCAGCGGTAAGGACAAGGCAGAACTCGCTGCCGCTGCCGCTATTTCCAGTCCTTTGCTGGAAACCACCATTGCAGGTGCAACCGGTGTTATCATCAACATTACTGCTTCTCCTGACATTGGTTTGGATGAAGTGGATGCCGCTTCTCATAAGGTTATTGAGGCTGCAGATGCCAACGCGAACATTATCTGGGGTGTGGCGCTGAACAATGACCTGGAGGATGAGATGATTGTCACCGTTATTGCCACAGGTTTTCAAAAGAAAAAGCCGGTTTTGAAGTTGGATACAATGGATGGGGCAGAAAATGCAAGCGATGAGTCTGTCAATCTGTTCGGCGGCACGGTGGCAACACCCGTAGAACCCGAACCTACCGTATTTGCGGCTCCTGCGGCTGAGGTAGAGGCTGTTGAGGAAGTCGAGGATGAATTTGACCTTGACGATGTTTTTGACTTCTTTAAAAAGAAGTAATTTACTTAAACTTATAAAATCCTTGCAGATATTATCTGCAAGGATTTTTCATCAGGATGTTTATTATGTTGAAAAGGAAATCTAAAAATAAACTGAATACTCCTGTTGCTTTTGGGAATTTGAAGTGGCAGAAAATTTTACGCCCGATATTTTTAGTGCTTGCACTGGGATTTTGGATTGCGGCCATCGCAGTCAAAGAACGGCGTATTTTGTTATGCCTGGCTTCACTTTTGTTTTCTTGCCCGGAAATCGTTTGGTGCGGAGTGATGGAGGCAAAGGTTAGAAAAAGTGCGGGGTACATACTGAGTGTATTGGGTATTTTGATTGGCTTTCTTAGCGGTGCCCATTTGTCTGTAACGGCGGCGGGTATGATTTTATGTGGCGGATTTTGGGCTTATAAGGCTGCAAGTGTTGCCGCCTGTAAGGACAAAGAGTTTTTTGAAAGTCTGCAATATTTGCGAGCACGCGTTCGGGAGAATAATACTTATGTTTTCCGCGATGCCGCTACCCTTGCAGTAGGCACGGTGATTGAAGTTTTTCCCGGTGAAACGGTACCGGCAGACGGTGTACTGATTTCTCAGGATGAGGCTGTGGTGGATTATAGTTCTTGGATGCATCAGCAACGAAATGTGCAACTCAGTGAGGGAAGCGTCGTTTATTGTGGTGCTTTAAATCACGGTAAACATCTGACCATCAGGGTAACCGCCTCCGGTCAATTTACATTGTTGCAAAAGATGTATGCAGGTATTCACATAACTCTTTCACAAAAATCTACATTTCAGACGGTAATGGCTAAAATTATTCCGTTTATCACAGGTGCTTTTGTGCTGACGGCGTTGATCGTCGGCGTATTTGTGCCGTTATTCAAGGGTAATACCTGGTCTGATGCTTTGGAAAGTTGTGCAGGAGTATTGTTGCTGGCGGGAATGTGGGATACGCTGGAGAGCATTCATCTGGCATTTTCTGTCGGTATTACTGCGATGTGTCGCAGAGGTGTTCTCTTTAAGAGTTGCCGCCAAATTATGTTACTTCGGCGCATTACCGATATGATTTTTTCTAAAACAGGTACACTGACGGAGCGCTCAATGCGTGTCAAGGAAATCGTTCCGCATAATGATTATACCAAGGAGCAGGTACTCAGATATGCTGCTTCGGCGCAGCAAATCAGCAAGCATCTTGTTGCAAGTGCCATTTTAAAAGAAGCGGGGGATATGTCCTTGCTGTATCCTACCCATCAACTTGAAATTGCAGGAGAGGGCGTTTGCGTTGAAGCAGGGAACAAACGCATTTTTGTCGGTAATGAACGGTTGATGCAACGGGCAGGCGTTGAGGTGTTGCCTTATCACGGACTCGGAATCGTTTCTTTCGTTGCGGTAGAAGACACATATGTCGGTTGCATTATCTTACATGATGCACTCAAATCTCGAGCCGCGCAGGCAATCAGCGGACTGTTTTCTCTTGGCATTCATTCCATTGATTTGATTTCGGGTGACAAGAGTAACAATGTTGAAGCAACCGGCTCAGTCTTAGGAATACACCGTTGTTTTTCGGGGCTGAATAAAAAGGAAAAAGAAGACATTGTTAAACGAAATGCCCGTAAAGGTAAGTTTGGAGGCAGAATTGCTTTTGTCGGTGACGAAAGTGATGCCGAATGTTTGGCAGCGGCAGACATTTCTTTTGCAATGAAAACAGTTGAGGATAATATAGCGGGCACCGCGGGGGATATCGCAGTCATATCAGATGACCCGATGGGCGTGTTGCAAAGTTTTGCCCTGTCCTATAAATTAAAACGCATATTTACCATCCTATTGGCTTTTACATCTACCGTCAAAATTTCAATGCTGATATTACTTTGTGCAAGTTGGTTGCCACTGTGGTTGGTCGCATTGATTGAAAGTATCAGTAGATTGATTGGCGTTTATTTGGCTGCAAGTTGTCGTCAACTTGCAGGAAAAGATTTGGAATAAATAAATCACACCCTTACCAATGGTAAGGGTGTGATTTATTTATACAATTACAAGTTGATTGTCTTGCACCAGTACGGTTAGGTTGGTTCCGGGTTGTAAGTTTTCAGCAATCATTTTTTTGGCAAGCGCAGTCTGGATATTTGATTGCAAAAACCTTCTCAGCGGTCTGGCGCCGTACAGCGGGTCATATCCTCCTTCAATGACAAAAGTCTTGGCTTCGGGGGAAAGTGAGCAGTGAAGTTGTTTTTCTGCCAATCTTCGATTGAGTTCACTCATCATCAAATCTACAATTTGTGTTAAATTTTCTTTGGAAAGTGGTTTGTAATAAACAATTTCATCTAATCGATTTAAAAATTCGGGACGAAAGGCGGTTTTGAGTAAACTTTTTACCTCTGCAAGCGCATTTTGACTGATTTGACCGTTACAGTCGGTTCCTTCCAATAAATATTCAGAACCGAGATTGGAGGTCATAATCAAAATGGTATTTTTAAAATCAATGGTTCGACCTTGTGAGTCAGTGATGCGACCATCGTCCAGTACCTGCAAAAGAATGTTAAATACATCAGGGTGCGCCTTTTCGATTTCATCAAACAAAACGACACAGTAGGGACGACGGCGCACGGCTTCACTCAGTTGACCGCCTTCTTCGTATCCTACATATCCCGGAGGGGCGCCAATCAATCTGGAAACGGAAAACTTTTCCATATATTCGCTCATATCAATGCGAACAATGTTTTTCTCATCATCAAAGAGCGCTTCAGCCAATGCTTTGGCAAGTTCTGTTTTGCCCACACCCGTAGGCCCTAAGAATAAAAATGAACCAATGGGACGGGAGGGGTCGGCAATGCCTGCGCGAGAACGCAAAATGGCGTCACTGACGCTTTTGAGCGCATCCTCTTGCCCGATAACTCTTTTGCGTAGTTCATCCTCCAGATGCAAAAGTTTTTCTTTTTCTCCTTGCATCATTTTGGCGGCAGGAATACCTGTCCATCGTTGGATAATTTTGCCGATTTCTTCTTCGGTAACTTTGTTTCGCAACAGTGAAGTTTCGCTCTTTTTCTGCTCATTTTTTTCTTCCAGTTCACTGAGTTTCTTTTGCAATCTGGGTAACTCTCCGTATTTAAGTTCGGCGGCTTTGTTCAGGTCATATGCCTGTTCAGCACGCTCAATTTCTCTGCTCAGTTGCTCAAGTTCGGCTCGGGTGGTTTGGATTTGTTCTATTGCACTTTTTTCATTTTCCCAACTTGCTTTTTGAACCGTAAAAGTTTCTTTGAGGTCACTGAGTTCTTTTTGCAGTTTTGCAAGGCGTTCTTTGGAAAGGGCATCTTTGTCTTTTTTAAGTGCGGCTTCCTCAATTTCATACTGAATGATTTTGCGACGAATGACATCCAGTTCAGTCGGCATAGAATCCAGGTCAGTTCGTATCATAGCACAGGCTTCATCAATCAGGTCAATGGCTTTGTCAGGTAAAAATCTGTCGGTAATATATCGGTGGGAGAGGGTGGCGGCAGCAATAATGGCATTATCTTGAATTTCAACGCCGTGATAGACCTCATACCGTTCTTTCAAACCTCTGAGAATGGCAATGGTATCCTCCAGTGTCGGTTCTTGTACCAGAACAGGTTGAAATCTTCTTTCCAGTGCCGCATCCTTTTCGATATATTGACGGTATTCATCTAAAGTGGTGGCACCGATACAATGCAGTTCGCCGCGTGCCAACATTGGCTTGAGCAGGTTGCCGGCATCCATGGCTCCGTCAGTTTTTCCGGCACCGACAATGGTATGAAGTTCATCAATAAATAAGATAATTTTTCCGTCACTCTTTTTGACTTCATTGAGTACAGCTTTCAGTCGTTCTTCAAATTCACCGCGGTACTTGGCACCGGCAATCAAAGCCCCCATATCCAGAGAAAAGACCGTTTTATCTTTCAAGGTTGCCGGTACATCACCGCGTACGATTCTTTGTGCCAATCCCTCTGCAATTGCCGTCTTGCCGACGCCCGGCTCACCAATCAGCACAGGATTATTTTTGGTTTTGCGGGAAAGGATACGAATGACATTACGAATCTCATCGTCCCGCCCAATGACCGGGTCAACATTTTTGCCTTTTGCTTTTTCCACTAAATCTGTCCCATATTTTTTGAGCGCGTCATAGGTGCCCTCGGGATTGTCAGTGGTTACTTGCTGGGCGCCTCGAATTTGTTGTAAGGCAGTCAGCAGATTGTTTTTGGTGATTTTATAGGTCGCAAACAAGGATTTGAGATTTTGATTTGGCGATTCTAACAGCCCAATAAGAATATGCTCCACCGAAACATACTGGTCTTTCATTCCTTCGGCAGACTTTTCACTAAGACGCAGTGCTTTATCCACATCCTTTGATATATAGACACTGTCGGCTTGCCTTGTATTGCCACTGACTTTAGGCAATGACTCTACACAGCGCAGAACATTATCCGCAAATGTTTCACTTGAGTCACTTAACTTCTCCATCAGTTGAGCAGTCAGCCCATTTTCTTGTGTCAATAACGCATAGAGCAAATGTTCCTGCTCTATGGCGGCGGCACTGTATTCTGCGGCAAGTCTTTGCGCGTTTTGCAGTGCCTCTAAAGATTTTTGTGTAAATTTTTGTGCGTTCATTTGCTCACGCTCCTTTAAAATGTTTTCAACTGTATTGTACACGAATAAAAGCCGCAAAGTGTGAATAAACTGTGAACAAACTGTTAATTCTTAGCACTCTATCGGTTAGAGTGCTAATTTTTGCAATAAAAAGAAGCGGTGGTTACCGCTTCTTTAATTCCTCTTATATAGTTCATTGAGGTCTTTTAAATAGTTTATATCAATGACATTAATTGCATTGGGCGTCATACGAAAGTTCCAGTTGCCTTGACTGGTACCGGGTTTATTGATGGTTGTATCTCCGCCGTAGCCCAGTAAATCTTGAATCGGGGCAATCACCAGGGCAGCGTGGCTTTTCCAAAGCGTTTTTAAAATGCAACGGATTGCCTTGTTATAAGCGCCTCCGCTTCTCCAATCTTCTCCTTGATAACCGCAATATCGCAGGCAATATTCTCGTTGTTTGGGGGTTAACTCCCAAAGATACGCCAGCAGAGGCTTGTTGTCATGGGTGCCGGTGTAGGCTACCATATTTAAAGGATAGTTGTGCGGAAGGTGCATATTATCTTCTTTATCCAAAAAGCCAAATTGCAACACGCGCATCCCCGGTAGTCCACTATCTTTTAAAAGGGAAGAGAGCGCTTTGTCTTGCACGCCCAAGTCTTCTGCTATAATAGCATTTTTATCGACAACCTTATATATTTCTTCAAAAAATTGCATACCTTCGCCGTCAATCCATTTGCCCATAACAGCAGTTTCCGAATCTGCCGGAACTGCCCAGTAGGCACTGAATGCACGGAAATGGTCAATGCGCACTTTATCAACTGTTTTAAGTGTGTGTTGCAACCGTTGTTTCCACCAACTGTAATTATCGGTGCGCATTTCTTTCCAATTATATAGTGGGTTGCCCCATTTTTGACCGGTTTTGCTGAAGTAATCAGGTGGCACGCCTGCTACATTTTGCGGATACCCTTTTTCATTCAGGTCAAAAAGCGCCCTTTGACTCCACACATCGCAACTTTCAAAAGACACATATATCGGCATATCTCCAATAATGCTGACTTGTTTTTGATGAGCATATTCTAATATTTTTTGCCATTGTTTGTAAAAGAAATACTGTTCAAAATAGTAGTATTCCATCTCATGAGCATACTCTGTTTTAGCAGCGGCGACGGCTTGAGGTTGATATTCTCTGAGTTCCTTATCCTTCCAATCCGGCCAATCCTGAGCAGACTTGTCTTTGAGAACCATATAAAGTGCATAGTCCTCCAGCCACGGTTGTGTTTGAGCAAATGTATATAGTGTGTCCCGAAGGGAGTTGTCGATTCTGCTGTGCGCTTTCTTTAAAAGCGGGATACGCGTTTTGGTCAACCACTCATAACTGACGGTCCAATCAGGCGTACCGAGTTGCGATTTGATTTCCTCCTCGGTGAGAAGACCTAACTTACCAAATTCATAAATGTCAATAAAATAAGCATTTCCTGCAAAGGCGGAATCACTTTTATAAGGAGAAAAGCAGTCATCTGTCCGTGTGAAAGGAAGAACCTGCCAATAGTGAAAACCGCATTTGTTCAGTAAGTCAATGAATTGATAGGCGCCTTTTCCGAAATCACCGATTCCGAAATCACCCGGCAGAGAAAATATTGGCAACAATACGCCACTGCTACGCTTGGACTTCATTGAGTTTCTCCTTTTTTCTGAGGAATTTGGGGCATTTGCACAAATATATGAAAGCACTTGCAACAAGTAATAACAAAGGCGGT
>JAZRAZ010000175.1:0-21365 GCA_045634825.1 Eubacteriales bacterium
TAGGCTAACTATTTATTTTGACCATCGGTTAGCCTATGCTAACTGTTTACAAAACAAGGAGAATTCATATGTTTACATTGGGGGATGCAAAAGTCGGGCAGAGGGTGAAGGTCATCAAACTGCACGGAGAAGGCGCCATCAAGCGCAGAATTATGGATATGGGGATTACCAAGAATGTGGAAATCTATATTCGTAAAGTCGCACCGCTGGGAGATCCGTTTGAACTGAATCTTCGCGGTTACGAACTGTCTTTGCGAAAAGAAGACGCGAAAATGGTCGAAGTTGAAAATATGAAAGGGGAATACAGGTGAGTATTCGTATTGCTTTGGCGGGAAATCCCAATAGTGGAAAAACCACCATTTTTAATATTTTGACCGGCTCAAATCAATATGTGGGCAACTGGCCCGGTGTTACGGTAGAGAAAAAAGAGGGTAAGTGGAAAGGGGAGCGTGATGTCATCATCACAGACCTGCCCGGTATCTATTCGCTTTCTCCCTATACACTGGAGGAAGTTGTTGCGAGAAATTATTTGGTTGAGGAAAGACCGGATGCTATTCTCAATATTGTAGACGGCAGTAATCTGGAAAGAAATCTTTACCTGACCACCCAGATGTTAGAACTCGGTATTCCTGTTGTGGTTGCCATCAATATGATGGATATTGTCCGCAAACGCGGGGATGAGATTTATACCGATGCACTGGCAAAGAAACTGGGCTGTCCCGTGGTGGAAGTGGCGGCCATTAAAGGTGAAGGGGTAACCGAGGCGGTATTGGCAGCAATTGCCGAGGCGGAGAATGGACCGCGTATTCCGGGTCATATTTTTTCAGGAGAAGTTGAGCACGCCGTTGCTCATATTGAAGAAGCGGTCAGCGCCATTCATTCTATGCCCGACGAACAACAAAGATGGTATGCCATCAAACTTTTTGAAAGAGACCAAAGAGTAACGGGATACCTGAAATTAGATAAAGAAATTATTACACATATTGAATCGGATATCGTACATGTAGAACAACATATGGATGACGATGCCGAGGCCATCATCACCAACGAACGATATGATTATATTGTAGCGATGATGCCGGGGGTACTTAAGAAAAAGCACGCAGATCGCCTGTCCACATCGGATAGAATTGATAAAATCCTTACCAACCGCATTCTTGCCTTGCCGGTTTTTGCGCTGATTATGTGGCTGGTTTACACAGTTGCCATCGGAACGGTCGGGAACTGGACAGTCGCGTTTATGAATGACGGACTGTTCGGCTCTTTTGCAGACAGTGTCAGTGCCGGTGATTTGCCCGCCTTTATGGGCAGTTGGGTCAGTGTGCCGGAAATGCTGGATATGGTGTTGCTCGGAGCAAACGGTGAACCTGTCATCGCACAGTGGCTTTACACATTGATTATGGACGGTATTGTCGGCGGTGTCGGTGCGGTGCTGGGCTTTGTGCCGCAGATGGTGATTCTGTTTTTCCTGTTATCCATTTTGGAGGATTGCGGATATATGTCGCGTATTGCCTTTATTATGGACCGACTGTTCAGAAGATTCGGCCTTTCCGGCAAATCCTTTATTCCGATGCTGGTGGCTTGTGGATGCGGTGTGCCGGGCATTATGGCAAGCCGTACCATTGAGCAGGACCGTGACCGTAAAATGACCATTATGACCACGGGATTTATTCCTTGCGGTGCTAAAATGCCCATCGTTGGTTTTATCGCGGGGGCGTTGTTTGGCGGCAGTTCTCTGATTGCTACTTCTGCTTATTTTATTGGCGTGGGCGCGGTGATTGTCAGCGGTGTGATTTTGAAAAAGACAAAGATTTTTGCAGGCGACCCGGCTCCCTTTGTAATGGAACTTCCTGCCTATCATATGCCGGTTGCAAGTAATGTGTTCAGAGCCACCTGGGAACGCGGTTGGTCTTTTATTAAAAAGGCGGGCACGGTAATTTTGCTGGCAAGTATTATTATCTGGGGACTGAACTCTCTGTCCTTTGACGGAGGCTTTCACTACATTACCGAGCAAAACGGCGGAGCATCGCTGTTAGAGCAAATGGGCAGCCTGATTGCCTATCTCTTTGTGCCTCTTGGCTTTGGTTCTTGGCAACCTGCAATAGCAACCATTCTCGGTTTGGTGGCAAAGGAAGAAGTGGTCGGCGTGTTCGGTACGCTTTCCTCTATGGCAGAAACCTTTGGAGATGCGGCAATCGGAATGGCTGAGGAAGGAAGTACGGCACTGGCGGCACTTGGAAGTGAGTTTTTTGGCGGCAGACTTTCTGCATTCTCCTTCCTGATTTTCAACTTGTTGTGCGCGCCTTGCTTTGCGGCGATGGGGGCCATCAAACGAGAAATGAATAATGCAAAGTGGACGGCAGGTGCCATCACATATATGTGTGTGTTTGCCTATTCGATATCTCTGATTGTTTATAATATCGGTTCCCTGATTGCACACGGCACCTTTACGGTGTGGACGGCACTGGCTTTTGCCGTATTGGTAGCACTCTTTTACCTGCTGGTAAGAAAAAACAAATATGTAAGGTGATAAAATGAACTGGCAAACGATTTTGGTGGCAGGATTGCTTGTAGGAATTGTAGTAGCAATCATTGTCGGAGAAATAAAAAATCGCAAAAAAGGAAAATCCTCTTGCGGTTGCGGATGCGAAAACTGCGCCCTTTCGGGTGAATGTCACAAAAAATAAAGATAAGGTGACACTGAAAAGTGGCACCTTATCTTTTTCTTTTCAAAGGAAGACAACAGATGGTGCCGATGACGACCAGCGTTGTCCATATCAAAATAAGTCCACTCCAACCGATTGCTGTAACGGCATAGGGAGAAAGCAGATTTGCAAGTGCCGCTCCAAGATAACTCATACAGTTTAAAAAGCCTGTTGCCGTAGATACCAGTCCCGTGTCGCGCAGTGTGGGGCAATAATAACTCCACAGCATATTGGCAGCACAGTTTGCCATAGTGATGGCAATAATCATCATCAGTACATTGATGAGGGGGTTACTGAACAAAAATGCGCCTGCAAAGGTCAGCGCGGAAGCAATCAAAAATAAAAGAAGCGTTTGGTTTAGATTTCTGTGGAGCAGTTCAAAGACAACGGCGCTTAAAAAGACCGAAACCGAAATCAGCAGGGTCGCCACGGTAAAAAGCAGGGCGGAGTCAGTTTCCGAAAAGTCCAGAAAGTTGCAAAAATAACTCGGCAGAAAAAATACCACAGAGGTACGAATGATGCCGGTGGTAATGGAAATGATAGTGAATTTGATGATGTTGCGTTCAAACAAGATTCTAAAGGATTTCTTTTTTTCTTTAGGAGGGGAGAAGTTGTGATAGGTAATGATGTTGTGTTTTTCTGCAAATAAGAAAAACACAAAGACACCGATACCAACCGTGACCAGCAAACCGCCAATCCAAAGAAATGAAGCATCCCAGTTCAGCAACGCTGCACAAAGTCCTGCCAAGGGGGTGCCGATGCAGGCGGCAAAGGAATAGACGACACTGCATCTCTGCGCATAATGCAGGCTGACATTTTCAGATACCACCTTGGTCATCGGCGCATATACCATAGATAAAGCAAACCCTGTCAGTGCATAGCAGAGAATGCTCAGCCAAGGAATCGGGGTGAGGAAAATCAACAGGATATGAAAAGCACCCGACAATATAAGTCCGAGGCTCATCATATATTTGGCTTTGATATGGTCGCCTATGATACCGTTGAGTAACTGTCCCAATGCATAGGAAACAAAAAATACACTTCCAAACAGTCCGATTTGTTCGGGAGAAAATATCCCTGCCGACTCCATCTGTGGACTGACGGCTCCGAAAATACCTCTGAGAAAGTATACCGAAAGATATGCAGTGAAACAAAAGACGGCAAGCAGCACGGCTTTGTGTGTATCTTTTTTAAAAGTGGATTGCTTCATGACAATTTATGCATCCTTTTCTTTACTAAACGACCGCCCATAGAGAGTGTTCTCTATGGGCGGTTTTTAAGGGATAATTATTTAATGGGGTCAATATGCCAGATGTTATCGGCATATTCCTTAATGGCGCGGTCGGAGGCGAAGAAGCCTGCCTTGGCGATGTTGACAAGACTCATACCATTCCAACGGTCTTTGTCTTGATAGGCGCCCGCCATATCTTTTTGCGCCTGCTTATAGGAGGCAAAGTCTCTGAGAACCATATAAGGATCACTGTCCAGCAGATACTGCACAATATTTTCAAAACGGTTGCCGCCGATTTCACCGGAGGAAATACCGTCCAGCAGTTCTCTGATGTTTTCATCTACTTGATAGATGCCGCGTGAGTAGTAGCCTTGATTTCTTTGGGCTTCTACCTCAGGCGTGGTCATACCGAATAAGAAAATGTTGTCTTTGCCAACGCGTTCGCTGATTTCTACGTTGGCGCCGTCCAGTGTACCAATGGTGATGGCACCGTTGATCATAAATTTCATATTACCGGTACCGCTGGCTTCTTTACCCGCCAGAGAGATTTGTTCACTTGCTTCGGCAGCGGGCATCAGCATTTCGGCAATAGATACCTTGTAGTCTGCCAAAAATACCACTTTGAGATATTTGCTGGCAACAGGGTCGTTGTTGATGAGATTGCCAAGAGAGCAGATAAAGCGGATGATTTCTTTTGCCATAAAGTATCCGGCAGATGCCTTGGCGCCGAAAATAAAGGTCTGGGGTTGAATCACCTCACCGTGATGCTTGACTCTGCGATACAAGTCATAAATGTGCAGAGCATTGAGCAGTTGGCGCTTATACTCGTGCAAACGCTTTGCCTGTACATCGAACAGAGAGTTGGGGTCAACATTGATACCGTTTTTGTTGCGGATGTAGTTGGCAAGACGCTCTTTATTAAACAGTTTGATTTGTTCAAGTCTTTGGTAAACTGCTGCATCATCCTTAAAGGCAAGGAATTTCTCGAGTTCGGCGCCGTCTTTGATAAATCCGTCACCGATGGTTTCTTTGAGCAACTCTGTCAAACCGGGGTTGGACTGGCAAAGCCAACGACGGTGAACAATGCCGTTGGTAACGTTGGTGAGTTTACCGGGGAAGATATCGTTGTAATCTTTAAACAAATCGCGCTTTAAGATGTCCGAATGCAGTCCCGAAACGCCGTTGACGGAGTAACAGCAAGCAACACAAAGGTTTGCCATATGCACCATGCCGCCGCTGAGAATGGCAAGGCGGTCAATGATGTCGCGCTTGTCGGGATGATTTTCATAAATGTGAGCACAAAAACGCTGGTTGATTTCCTGGATAATGCTGTAAATACGGGGAAGACGCTTGGAGAACAGGTCGATGCTCCATACTTCCAATGCTTCGCTCATAACGGTATGGTTGGTGTAAGCGAGGGTTTTGGTGGTGATTTCCCAGGCTTTATCCCAGGCGTAGTCATAATCATCCATCAAAATGCGCATCAATTCGGGAACGCAAAGAGAGGGATGGGTATCGTTGATATGGATTATCGCTTTGTCCGCCAGATTGTCCATCGTTTTATACTTGGCAAAGTGGTTTTGGGTAATGTTCTTAAGAGAAGCGCTGACAAAGAAATACTGCTGACGAAGTCTTAAGTTTTTGCCTTCCAGATGGTCGTCTGCAGGATAGAGAACCTTAGAGATAGCCTCTGCTTTGGCGGCACTTTCCACACTCTTAAGATAATCTCCTCTGGAGAAAGAGCCCATATCAAACTCATTGGAACTTTTGGCACCCCAAAGACGAAGAACGCCTACATTATCGGTATTGTGACCCGAAATCAACAAATCGTAGGGGATGGCACGAACCTTGTCGTAATTTTTGTGAACGGTTTTCAGTCCGTCCTTGCTCCAGATTTCCTCGACTTCACCGTCAAAGTAAATTTCCTGTGCTTCGTCGGGACGGGGCAGAAGCCAAGCGCCGCCCATTTCCAACCAGTTGTCAGGAAACTCCATTTGCCAACCGTCCAGAATTACCTGCTTGAAAATACCGAACTCATAGCGGATGGAAAAACCGGTAGCCGCATAGTCAAGTGCTGCCAGAGAATCAAGATAACAGGCGGCAAGTCTGCCAAGACCGCCGTTACCAAGTCCTGCATCAGGTTCCATTTCATAAAGTTCATCAAGGCTTTTATCGCAACCGGAAATGATTTCTTTCATATCCTGTTCAAGCCCCAAATTGTAAAGATTATTTTTAAGGCTTCTGCCCATCAGAAACTCCATGGACATATAGTAAACCTGTTTGGTGCCTTGTGCATCCGCTTTAGCAACGGTTTCGGCACGCTTTTGCTGCAGAATATCCCGTACAACGCCGACTACCGCTTGATACATCTGACGATTATTGGCATCTTTGAGTGCAACAGAAAAATCCTTTTTGACACGTTTTTCGACGAGCTGAGCAAGTTCTTTTTTGTTGATGACCATATATAACTCTCCTTTGAAGAATGAATGTTTTTAACCAAAAAATATTGGTATAATCTCTTATCGCAAAACCGCAATAAAAGTATTATACCAATATTTTACCAATTTAGCAAGATATAATTATAAACAATTATAAAGTTTTATATATTTTTCTGCGCTGGCAGCCCAGGAATAGTCACCTGCCATAGCATTTGCCTTTGCTTTGGCAAATGCCGTTTTGTCGTGAAACAGGGCAATACCGCGACGAATGGCATCCATCATATCTCCACTATTGTAGGATTGGAAAGTAATGCCTCTGCCTTCGTTTGTGATGGGGTTGAAAGGATATACGGTATCTCGAAGTCCTCCGACTGCATTGACAATCGGCAGGGTGCCATAACGCATTGCAATCATCTGTGCCAGACCGCACGGCTCAAATTTAGAGGGCATTAAGAACAGGTCGGCACCGGCATAAATGCGTTGAGCAAGTGCGGCATCAAAGTTGATGATACATCTGACTTTATCGGGATACCGCTCAGCCATATGGGCAAAAAATTCTTCATATTCGTGGTCACCTGTGCCTAAAAGGACAAACTGCATATCCTCTTGCATCATATTGCTGAATTCCTGACGCACCAGGTCCATACCCTTTTGTAAGGTCATACGGGTAACCATCGCAATCAGTGGCTTCTCTTTATCTTCTGCCAGTCCCAACTCTTTTTGCAGTGCTTTTTTGTTGCGGAACTTTTGCGCCCTGGTTTCATAAGTGTAATGATAGGGAAGGGCGGGGTCGGTAGCGGGGTCAAAGACATGTGTATCAATGCCGTTGAGGATACCGCTGAGTTTGTATCTGCGCGCTGCTAAAATGTGGTGAAGTCCATAAGAAAAGTAAGGATTGAGTATCTCGGAAGCATAACTTTCTGATACTGTGGTGACGGCATTGGCACATTCAATGGCGCCCTTCATCAGATTCAAGCAACCGCCGTAGTAAAGCAACTGCTTTTCGTTTTCACCCATTCCAAAGACATCACCGAGAATATACGGGTCGTATTTTCCCTGAAATTCTATATTGTGGATGGTAAATACCGTCTTGATATTTTCATATCCCGACCAATTTCTTGATTCACTGTCCAGCAGTACGGGAATCAGTGCGGTATGCCAATCGTTACAGTGCAGAATGTCGGGTACAAAATCAATTTCACCCAGTGCCGCTAAAACTGCGCGGCAGAAAAAGGCAAAGCGCTCACCGTCATCATTCTCACCGTAAATACCAAAGCGTTTGAAATAATACTCATTGTCAATAAAATAATAGGTAACACCGTTGGTTTCACAGGTAAACAGACCACAATGTTGTTTTCTCCAGGCGTTGTTGACACATATGCTTTTTTTATACACTAACTTTTGGCGCCAATGGTCCGGTATAGCGGAATATAACGGGAGGATTACCCGACAGTCTACTCCTGCTTCCGTCAAGGCACGGGGCAGAGCGCCTGCTACATCACCCAAACCACCCGATTTTATAAAAGGTGCGGCTTCACCGGTGACAAATAATACACGTTTCATTTATATTTTTGCTCCTTTTTTGAGTACATACGGGTAGGCGGGGGAACCAATCAGTTCAGCGCCTTCACTAATAACAACATCTTTATCGCAAATCACATTTTTAAGCACGGCGTTTTTGCCGATTTTTGAGCCTTGCATAATAACACAGTTTTCGACACTTGCGCCTTCTTCTACGGTAACTTCACGGAACAGTATACTGCTTTCAACTTTTCCGCTGATTTCGCAACCGTCTGCCAGCAGAGTGTTGCTGATATCGGCGTTAAAGTCGTAAAGGGTGGGAACAGTGTCGTGAATATGAGTCAAAATAGGACGCTCACTGTTGAACAGGTCTTCTCTGACATCGCTTTGCAACATATCAAGATTGCACTTGTAGTATTGTGCGATGGTACTTGTCATAGCGGCATATCCTTTGTGAATATAACTCATAATCCGCAAAGTGTCCATATGTCTTAAAATCAAATCGCGGTTCAAATCGTGCCAATCGTAAAGTTCTGCTTTGGCAAGAAACGCCAGCAGAAAATCGCGGCGCATACAGTAGCAGTTGATGCAAACCGTCTGACTTTCCGAACCTTTGCTGAAATGAATGTCTTGCAAGATTCCGTTACTGTCAAAGGTGGGAAGCATACATTTTTCGTCAGGGTTTTCTACCTTGGCACAAACCAAAGTAATGTCTGCTTCGTTTGCCATATGCTGATTTAAAATATCTGTAAAATCAAGGTTGGCAATAATGTTTCCCTGTGCTAAAATGACATATTCTTCATTTTGGTTTTCAAGGTATTTGACAATACTGCGTAAGGCGTCCAGTTTTCCGGCGGTGGCAGTGGGAGATGCGGTTTGACCTCTGGAATAGGGAGTCATAATGTTAAGGCCTCCGCGTTTGCGTGCCAAATCCCAATTTTTTCCGCCGTCAAGATGGTCCAATAATGAGCCGTAATTTTGCTTGGTCAGCAATCCGACGGTATATATGCCTGCATCTACCAGACCTGAAAGAACAAAGTCAATAGCTCTGAAACGGCAGCCGACAGGCAAACTGGCGCCGGAGCGAAAATGGGTTAAATCATTATTTTCATGTCTGGAGTAACTGTCTGCAAAAATAATTCCGAGTGCGTTCATTATTTTTCTCCTCCTGCCGGTGCAATCATTTCATTGGGGGCAACCACTTGCCCTGCTTTTACTACGGCGCCTTGTCCGATAACGGCAATGCCCCATTTGCCTTCGCCTTTATAGGATTCGGGGTCACAACCGATAATGGCACCGTCTTCAATCACAGCGTCATCTGCAATAATGGCATAGCGAATATCGCAGTTTTTACCGATTTTAACGTTGTGCATAATAACGGCACTGTTTGCCGAACTGTTTTCACCCAACTCAACACCGCTGAAAAGAACACTGTACCAAAGTTTGCCGTATACACTACATCCTTCTGCTACCATACTTTCTACAATTTTGGTGTTTTTTCCGACGTATTGGGGACGAATTGCCCAATGACGAGAATAGATTTTCCAATCAGGGTCGGAAAGATTGAGGGGAATGTTGGGGTTGAGCAAGTCCATATTGGCTTCCCAGAAACTGTCGATGGTGCCGACATCTTTCCAATATCCGTCAAACGGCCAAACCACCATTTTTTCTCCTGCTGCCAACATTGCGGGCAAAATATCTTTGCCAAAGTCGTTGGAGGAGTTTTCTTTGAGTTCATCCTCGCACAGATAGCGGCGCAACTTGCTGTAGGTGAAAATATAGATGCCCATAGAGGCGTTGGTGGATTTGGGGTGTTCCGGCTTTTCTTCAAATTCGTAGATGACGTTGTTCTCATCTGCATTCATAATGCCGAAACGGCTGGCTTCTTCAATGGGAACATTCAGTGCCGCGATGGTAGCATCGGCATTTTTTTCTTTGTGGTATTGAAGCATTTTGTCGTAATCCATTTTGTAAATATGGTCTCCCGACAAAATCAAAACATATTCAGGGTCATACTGGTCAATAAACTGAATGTTTTGGTATATCGCATTGGCAGTACCTTTAAACCAATCACTGCCGCTTGCCGTGGCATAGGGTGAAAGGATATGTACGCCTCCGTTCATACGGTCAAGGTCCCAGGGTTCACCGTTGCCTATATAGGAATTGAGTTCAAGGGGTTGATACTGGGTCAATACACCCACTGTATCAATTCCTGAATTGGTACAGTTGGAAAGGGGGAAATCGATGATCCGATATTTTCCGCCGAAAGGCACGGCGGGCTTGGCGGTTTGTTGCGTTAGTACATACAGGCGGGTTCCCTGACCGCCGGCAAGCAACATAGCGACCATTTCTTTTTTGGTAGACATACTTGTGCTTTCCTTTCTTTGTGTTTGTTTTGACAATTTGATAGTAAACTGCAAAATTTTTCTATTCTTTCTATTATTATACTATTATATTTTCAACTTTACCATATGAATTTAACTTTTCTGCCTTTTGTACAAGAAAACAGGTCTTAATTTGTGCAAAATACACAAAAATACTGTACAACTACCGTTGTTTTTATATCAAATAACTAATATTGCGGGGATTGACAAAAATCGGACAATCATATACTATAATCAATAAAGAAATTATTATGTGAGGTCTATTGTGATAAAATTCGAGAGCAGAAATGAAAAATACCTTTTTCCGTCCGGCGCTAAAAGAGCCGGTCAGGAGATTCGTTTTTATATAGAAGTGTGTGGAGAAATAGGGGTGCGTGAGGTGCATCTGAATCTCCAATCCGATTGTGGCAGGGAACAGACTTATCAAATGAGCAATCTGGAAAATAACTACTATGAACTCAAACTTTCCTTGGAACAAAGCGGACTGTATTTTTATCGTTTTGAGGTGGTTAAAAACGATGGCACATTTATTTTTGTGGGTCGTGGAGAAGGCGGAAAAGCTGTTGTGGGAGATTGGCTGCCTCGATGGAAGTTGACGATATTTGATGCTGATTTTTCCACCGCTGATAAATGGAAGGGCGGTGTAATGTACCAAATTTTCCCCGATCGATTTGCCAGAACATCCCCAAAATGTCCCGACGCCAAAGTGGCGGCAAAGCGTTATTTTCACGAGGATACCAAAGAGGCTCCTTATGATTACACCAATCCCGAGCGTCCCGGCGGCAAGGATTATTTTGGCGGCAGTATTGCAGGTGTACAGAAAAAACTGCCGTATCTGAAACAACTGGGCGTTACTATTATATATTTTAATCCTA
The DNA here is from genome assembly GCA_045634825.1 of Eubacteriales bacterium. Lineage (GTDB taxonomy): Bacteria > Bacillota > Clostridia > Oscillospirales > QAKW01 > Firm-08. The sequence continues at coordinate 11,155 of JAZRAZ010000175.1, forward strand.
TTTTTGAGAGTAATGAAAACCACCGTTATTCTACTGCCGACTATTTGAAGGTAGATTCATATTTCGGCACCAATGAGGAGTTTAAATCTTTTTGTAAAAAAGCAAAGAAAATGGGAATTGAGGTTATTTTAGACGGTGTATTCTCGCATACCGGCGCCGATAGTGTTTATTTTAATAAAGAGGGGCACTATGATTCAATAGGTGCTTACAACAGTACACAATCCCCATATTATAGTTGGTATCAATTTGAGCAATATCCCGAACAATACAAAGGTTGGTGGGATTTTAAAAATCTGCCCAATGTCAATGAAACCTGTCCGGAATTTATGGAATTTATAACAGGGGAACGGGGCGTTATTGCAACCTGGCAAAATCGCGGTGCGGCAGGATGGCGGCTGGATGTAGCAGATGAACTTCCCGATGAGTTTCTTGAAAATTTGAGAAAAAGAGTCAAGGCCGTTGACCCTGAAGCATATATTGTGGGGGAAGTGTGGGAGCACGCAGTTGAAAAAATCAGTTACGGAGCACGAAGGAAGTTTTTGCTTGGCAAACAGTGCGACAGTGTGATGAACTATCCCTGGAGAGACGCCATTATACAACTCATCAGGAGCGGAAATCTGTCGTCTTTCGGCGAATGCGTGCAAACATTGTGGGAAGATTACCCTCGGCCTGCACTGGATACATTGATGAATATTTTGTCTACTCACGATACCACGCGTATTTTGAGTGAATTGGGGCAGGGTGCACTGCCGAAAAAAGTGCCGGGTGGCTATCGGATGAGTGAGCAACAACGGAAAAATGCCATTGAAAAATTGCGTGTGGCGGCATTATTGCAATTTACTTTGCCGGGGATTCCTTGTGTTTATTATGGGGATGAAATCGGTATGGAGGGCGGTGCCGACCCTTATTGCCGTGCATTTTTTGAATGGGAAAATGTCGGAAATGAAATCCATCAATACTATTGCTTACTTGGCCAGATGCGTACAAAATATCGAAAGGATTTTATGAGCGATTTTGTATGGAACGGGATATGTGACGGCGTTGCCACCTTTACACGCGGAAAACATATCAAAGTGGTACTCAATTTCTCTCAAAATCCGATTTCGGTACAAGGAAAGTGTCTGGTGAAAAGTTGCGAAGGGAATCTTTTGTTGCCGCAAAATGTCGGCGTTTATTATTCAAGGCAATTAAATTAATAAAATATTGACATTTGTTTACAATTCCCGGTATTGATTTTTTGAAAAATACAAAGTATAATTAAAACAATGAAAATATATGGAAAGGGTGAAGTATGTGCAAAATTGTTTGTTGATGTATAATCCTTCTTCGGGCGGCGGTAAACGCGTCAAAGCCCAACTGGATAAGATTATTGAAATTTTTCAAAAGCAAGATAAATTTCTGACTTTATATCGTTTGGACCATACGACCCCTTCTACCATCGAGCAGGTGCTGGATGGCGGGCACTATGACAGTATTATTGTTTGCGGCGGAGACGGTTCTGCCAAATTTATCGGCGGAATGTTAGCGCGCAGAAATTCAGATATTCCCCTGGGCGTGTTGCCGGGTGGCACATGCAATGATTTTGCAAGGTCTTTGGGGTTGCCGACCGATTTACTCAAGGCTGCCAAGATATTGTCTGAAGGCAGAGAAAAGTGGGTTGATGTCGGACTCATCGGTGAGAACGAATATTTTGTAAATGAAGTTGCCGGCGGCGTTTTTGTTAATGTTTCTTATAATGTAGATGATAATTTGAAACAGGTGTGGGGCCCGCTTGCTTATTATGTTGCAGGAATGAACGAGTTGACCAAGGTCAAGGCGTTTCCTATGGTGATTGATACGGTTGAGGGACAACACTATGAAATGGACGCTTATATTTTCCTTGTGCTCAACGGCAGAAATGCTGCGGGTATGACGGATTTGAGCAAAGACGCCATAATGGATGACGGGAAAATGGACATTCTGGTATTCAAAAAGAGCAATTTGATTGATATGACCGATACGTTGCTCAAATTTGTTACATCTTCGGATTTTCAAGAAAAGTGCGTTGCGCGTATTTCTACGGCAGGCTGTACCATTTCCTGTAAAGAAGATTTAATGACAACGGTGGACGGTGAAAAAGGACCTGTCCTGCCGCTGCAACTCAAAATGCTCAAACAAAAAATTAAAGTTTTATATTAAAAATCAGAGAGGAAAAAAATATGTTACCTGGACAATGGGGACTGTTAATTATTGGTTTTGTAAGCGCCGCGGCGCTGGGAATATTGGGATGGTTTTCTTATGTTGCTTTTAAAAAAGAAAAACTCAACAAACAAAGGCAGGAGCGTGCCAAACGTCGTGAGATGTGGCATCAAAGTATGACGGCGGCAGAACAAGAAAGTTTCACGGAAAAAGAAACGACAGCCTATTCTTCTGTCGATGAAAAAACGGTGACTGAAGTGCCCGAAAAGCCGAAAAACACCCGCAACGATTTTGACTTTAAATTTTAATCAATTCTGAAAGCAATCTCATCAGAGGTTGCTTTTTTTATGTTGCATTTTAAAAGTATATATATTATAATAATTTTGTATATACCGAGAGAGGAGGGTGGCAGAATGCATCGGTTTTGGAAATGGATATGGATTGCTGCCATCCCTTTGGTAATTACCGCCATCGTAATTGTATTGGTGGCATGGCAACCTTCGTCGGAAGAGGAACAGTGGGATGCGGGAGAGCAAACCTATTATTTTGATTCTTCGGTGGCAGACGGGGATAAACGATTGCAAAACTCTTTTGTCAATAATTCGGCAACAAATTTTTTTGTACAGGGACAGCGTTTGCAAACAGAAATATATACGGAGCACAATACGGCACCTCCCTACAGTAAATCTTTTGTGGAGCACTACCGCCGCCGCAGTAAACAGACGGATACATCGTCTCGGACGATGGGACAATGGTTGTATGTGGAAACGCAGGCGGTGGAAACATCGGATGGGACAACCCCCACCGGAAAAGTATATCAGGCGGGAGAGCGCATCGCTTATTTGGAAACATACTGTATCGGAAAGGACTATTATTACCGATTGGGTGAGCAACGCTTTGTGCCGGTCGGCTGTGCACAGCGCATTTGTAAGCGTACCGCCCTTGAGGGTACTATGTGGCACCCTTATACCGTAAACATTAATCAAAAACAATATCTTTCCTTTGCACAGGCAGGGGAGAGTTTGTATCTTTATTTTTCTTCTGATAATGAATTTATCAGTCTGTTTTTGTCGGGTCTGCCCGAGGGGAGCAGTTGGGAACTGTATGACCATACATATCGCAAAATCGGTGGCAGGTATTGCAACACGGCAACGGCAGAAATTTATCACCGTGCCACCAGAGCGGGACGGTTTTTGTTACGCATTACATCTTCTGCACCTGCCGATGTGCAAATGACATTTCATCGGGATAATAACGAATGGCAAAACAATATGACTGTGGTGCAACTGGATGAAAATTATTCCGGAGTGTTTGACTATTACGGCGATGAGGATTATTATATATTGAGCGAAAGTATCGCGGATAATCTTTCTGAAATGGCGCTGTATCTGGGCGGTGTAGATGCAGACCTGCAGGTAATGGCATATGATAAAAACAAGAATCTCATCGGTCGGTATACCAGAAAACGCGGTATCAGTGAACAAATCGTATTGTATGGGCTTGAAGATGTGTATGCAATATCAGTGCGAACAGTCAACGGTGATGCAGGACAGACCAAGTACAATCTCAAGTTCTATTATATTGATGTATATTTGTTGGGACTGGAAACCTATGGATTTAAAATATCCTCTCCCATTGAAATCGGGAAAGACGGAGAGAATTACTATACTGCCGTTTGTGACGGGCTGACCGGTAAGCGTATTCAGGATGTGCAGACGGTAGGTAACAATAAAGTGACGATGACGCTGACCAGCGCTGCCGGTGTTGCTTACTCCTTCAGAGAGGGCGAAGATATGCCGCTGCATAGCGGAAAAAACACCATTCGCATTTGTATTGAGAACCCGAGGGATGCTCGTGTATTGACGTTGTGCATCACCGACAAAAACAGTTATCAACTCGGCTATGGTTTTGTACTGAGAAATAATGCCGCTGTGTATTCTCAGGCGTTGACCGGTGCCTCTGTGGTTGCTTATCTTAAAAAAGGGGACAGGATACTTTTAAGCGGACAGGTACAAAACGGTATGCACAAAGTGGAGTTGGCAGACGGCAGCGGAAAAAGCGGCTGGATACAGGAATATCAGATTTTTGCGGATTATGAAAAATGTGCTATGCCTGCCGCTTATGCTTCATCAATTCACAAGTTGCAACAAAAGCATCCAAAGTGGAAGTTTACCTTTGTGCGTGTTGGCGAAACATTGGATGCGGCGGTTTTGGCAGAAAGCAAGCAACACCCCATTATTGCCGATTCCTCCTGGCGCACGCCGAGTATGCAGGAGATTCGTTATTATATGAATCCCGTTAATTTTCTAAATGAGCAAGATATATTTATGTTTGAAAAGCAGACCTATCAGGAAGGCGCCTATTCCAAGCAGGGTGTGGCAGAGGTCTGGAAGGAAACAGACGGAGCACTGGCAAGTGAAGGGTATTATGTAGATTGCTTTTTAGAGGCAGGCAAGGTGGCAGGGCTTTCTCCTTATTTTATTGCCGCCAGAGCAAGCCTTGAAAGCGGAAACGGTACTTCCAAACTGGCAACGGGACGAATCGGAGGCTATGAGGGATATTATAATTTCTTTGGCATCAACGCGGTGGACAGTAATCCTGCGCAAGGGGCAGTCTATGCAAAAGAGAAAAACTGGTACACACAACGCATTTCTATTGTGGAGGGCGCTGTGTGGATGAAATCGCAGTATATTTCGGTACTGCAATATACCCCCTATTTTATAAAATATTCATTTGTACCGGATAGAGCGTGGCATCAATATATGACGGATATTGCAGCACCTCTTTCGGATGCGCGCGGTTGTTATCGGGCGCATCGGGCGGGAGGAACGCTGAACAGTGAAATTGAATTTGTAATTCCTGTATTTGAATAAGGAGAATAAGATATGATTACAAAAAGTGTTTTTGGAACCGATAAAAACGGTAATGTTGTAACAAATTATCGTATTGAAAACGGTGATTTGACGGCAGAGATTTTAGATAGAGGTGCCACCATCAAGTCATTAAGTTATCAGGGCATCGATGTAGCACTGGGATATGACAGTGTGGCGGGATATGAGGAAAACGGCGGCTATTTAGGTGCCACCATCGGTCGATACGGCAACCGTATTGCCGAAGGAAAATTCTGCTGGAACGGCAAAGAATATCAGGTGGACTGTAACGAGCGTGGTAAACAGCATTTGCACGGCGGAAATATCGGATATGACAAACTTATCTGGAAAGAACAACGGCTTGAGGAAAATGCACTGACTCTTTCACTTACGGATGATGGCACGGGAGCGGGTTATCCCGGTGTGTTGCAAGTTAAAGTTCGTTTTTTGGTAGAAAAGGATACTTTATTGATAGAATATTCTGCCATAGGTGACAAGGACACACCGATTAATCTGACCAACCACAGTTACTTTAATTTAAGCGGTGCGGGCAACGGCGATATATTGGATACGCAACTGCAAATCAGCGCTTCTCATTACCTGCCGGTAGATGAGAATTTGATTCCCACGGGTGTTTTGGCAAAAACAAGTGGAACAGCCTTTGATTTTACAAAAGCCAAAAGCATCGGACGAGATATAAAAATCGAGGATGTACAACTGGCTTTGGGCGGTGGATATGACCATAACTTCTGTTTGGATGGTGAGGGATATCGGACTGCAATAAAAGCATACAGTCCCAAAAGCAAAATCATAATGTGTTGTCTGACTGACCAGCCGGGCGTACAACTTTATACGGGCAATGTGCTCTCGACTTCACAAGGAAAAGGGACTGAAAACGGCTATGAAAAGCACGGTGGTTTTTGTCTGGAAACCCAGCATTATCCCGATTCTCCCAATCAGGCGGCATTTCCATCTACTATCCTGAAAGCAGGACAGACATATAACAGTAAAACGGCATATGCCTTTTCAAAGGAGTAATATTATGGAAAAAACACAAAACAATTATCCCAGCAAAAAAAGAATGATGCTCACTTTTTGCATCGGACTGGTATTTATTTGCCTGGTGGTCTGGCTGGTGGTGAGTCTGATTACGGGCATCATCGGTCTGTTTCACGCAGATGACATTTATTCGGCAGGTCTTGATACTGATAATATTGCTGCGGCTTTGACCCTCAAAGACCAACTGGATGCCGTAGAAATGAACAGTGAGGAATACTTTGAAATCTTACTGGACAACTTTGTAATGCAGGATATGCCTTCCTTTACCAATATCAACGAACTGGATAGTGAGAATATCATCAGTTTCGGTCTTTGGCAGGCAATTACCCTAAACAATTCGCAAGGTATTCTGGCTTCCGGTGAAGACGGTCAGGCATACCGTGTACCCAAGCGTCTGGTAGAAAAACTGGCAAATTACTATGTAGACTATACACAGCCCTATCAGCATAAAAATGTGGAGGTTTGCGGTAACTTTACTTACAACCGGTTGAATGGTACTTACACCGTTCCCTCGGTTTATCCGACGGAATATCTTATTCCTAATGTGGTAAAGATTGAAAAGCACGATGAAGACAATACGGTGGTAGTAACCGTAGATTGCTATGCGTACAATGATGTGGATGAGGACCCCACTGCCAAGGAAACCAACTTCAGAAAAAGAGAGGTATATACCCTTAAGAAAGTTGCTTCCAAAGATTCAGCAGAACTGGCGATTGAAGAGTTACACTATCAAATCGTCAGTATGAAACAGGTAGAAAAACTTGCGGAGGATGAGTAATGCAGTCTATTTGGCAGCAACACTATGGTTATGTTCCTTTGCATCCCGAGTATGCTGAGGGAACATTATACGAGCAATTTCTCTGTTCGGCCAATAAAAACAGATATAAAATTGCCATAGACTATTTCGGTGCGCCTATACGGTATGACCGATTGCTTGCGCGGGTTAATGCGTTGGCAAACGCTTTGGACAATTTGGGCGTTAAAGCGGGGGATAGAGTATGCATATGCCTGCCCAATATGCCTGATGCGGTGGCATTGTTTTATGCGACCAGCAGAATCGGCGCCGTCAGTGTAATGGTACATCCGCTTTCTTCGACCGATGAACTCAAAGAATTTATTTTACAAACCGAGTCCAAGGCACTTTTTATTATGGATGTGGCATATGCCAAACATCAAAAAATGTTGCAAGAAATCAAAATGCACAGTGTGGTGTGCTGTTCTATGTGGGCAGATGCTCCTGTGCTGAAACGCTCATTTATAAAAAAAGCGGTACTGCGAAAAGCAAGGTTTCCCGGTCTTCCAAAATCCCCTGTTCATATACGAAAACTGATAAAACTCAATAACTATAAATGCCCCTATTCGCCGGTATTGACTGACCCGCAAAAAGATACAGCAGTCATTTTGTTCAGCGGCGGCAGCAGCGGCAGTCCCAAAGGAATTTGCCTTTCGGCATATAATTTTGCGGCATTGGCAGGGCAGGTCTACTCACAAATCGAAGACTGGCCCGAGGAACCGCGAATGATGTCCATTTTGCCGTTTTTCCACGGTTTTGGGCTGGGTGTATGTATGCATACCGCCTTAATTTACGGAATGACCTCGTTGTTGGTGCCACAGTTTGATGCCAAAGAATTTGCCTCTATCCTGCGAAAGAAAAAACCGCATATTATTACCGGTGTCCCCACATTATATGAGGCACTGCTCAGGGAAAAAAGACTCAAAAAAGCAAACCTTTCATTTTTAAAAGGTGTATTTGTCGGTGGAGATGCTTGCCCGCCTTCCCTAAAAAAACGAGTGGATGAATTTTTGAAATCTCACGGTGCACCCGTAACACTCAAGGAAGGCTACGGTCTGACCGAAACGGTTACCGCCTGTGTCGTTACCCCGCCTAAAAAAGAAAAACAAGGTTCAATCGGCATACCGTTGCCGGATGTAAATGTTAAAATCTGTCCGCCCAGGTCTTTGCGAAAACTTCCTTACGGCGAGATAGGAGAAATTGTAATCAGCGGGCCGACGGTAATGCTCGGATATCTGGATGAAAAGGAAAACCGTCAAGTGTTGGTGAAAGATAAAAACGGTGTGGTATGGCTTCGCACCGGTGATATCGGCACGATGGATAAAGACGGATATCTTTATTTTGAAGGCAGAATCAAGCGTATGGTAAAAGTTTCGGGCTTTCCGGTATATCCTGCTGTGATTGAGCAAACTATTGAGAGTATGGAAGGCGTGGCGCGTTGTTGTTGCGTTGCTGTACCGGATGACTATAAAATGAATATTATCAAAGCGATTATTCAGCCAGAAGAGATGCCCGCGGAACCGCGGGAATTGGTTTCGGATATTCTCTGGGAATGTCGCAAAAAGTTCAGTGTTTATGCAAGACCGCGCATTGTAGAGGTGATGGAAAAGTTGCCGACTACCAAAGTCGGCAAAGTAGACTGGAAGGCTTTGCAACTGCGTGAATATGAACGTCATCAAGATGACTGAAAGGAGAAAAGTTATGTCTAAAGAAAACTGGAAAGAAATCGGAGAGGAACTAGGAGCAGTTATTGAAAAACTTGGAAAAACCGTTGTAAAAACCGCGTTTGATGCGGTCAAAAAAGCTGATGCCTGGGCGCACGATGAAAAGGATAACAACTCTGAGGGTTCAGAGCAATAAACCAAAAAGTACCGATACATTTCTTGTATCGGTATTTTTTTCTTTACATTACAGTAAAAATATGATAACATATAACATATATATACTATTTAGGGAGGTTGCTTGATGGGGGAAATCATTTGTATTGTTTCCGGCAAAGGCGGTGTTGGTAAAACAACACTTTGTGCCAATCTGGCACTCTCCTTGGCGATGAAAGACAAGAAAGTTGTCTGCATCGATTGTGATAAGGGACTGAATAATCTTGACATTACGCTGGGAATGGAAGAAAAAACCATTTTCGATTTGTCGGATGTTTTGGAGGAGCGTTGTCCTCTGCACAAGGCACTGGTGGTCCATTCCGCTTATCGTAGTCTTTCTATGATTCCGGCACCGCTGGACTTTCGTGCCGTTATTGATGAACAAAAATTGCGCCAACTGTGTCGCGAACTGGCGGGGTCTTTTGATTTTGTGTTGTTGGATTGTCCTGCGGGACTGGGAGATGGTTTTGCTGCTGCCGTTTATTCAGCGGACAGGGCATTGGTCGTGTCCACGCCCGATATTACGGCAATTCGTGACGCGTCCAGAGCAGCAGGCGTGATTGCAGAAAGTGAAAAGATTCCGGTACATTTGATTATCAACCGTATGCGGCCCCGATTTGTCAAAAAGGGTTATTTTGAGAATGTAGATAACATTATGGACGAGATTGGACTGCCACTTATCGGCATTGTACCGGAGGATGAAAAAATAATGATGTGTGCAGGCTGTCGTCGGTCTTTGTTTTCCCAAAAGAAAGCAGTCAGCACCGACCCGCTCGGGCGGATAGCACGGCGCATTTGCGGTGAGAAGGTAGCACTTTCTCCCGTTTGGCGAAAATAATTAAAAACAAGAATTACAAAGAAAGGTGAAAAGATATGAACATTGCTCTGATTGCAGATGAAAAGAAAAAAGAATTGATGGTGCAGTTTTGTATTGCTTATGCAGGTATTTTGTCTAAACATAATATCGGCGCAACCGCGACGACCGCTAACCTGATTTCAGAAGCAACCGGACTGGATATACAAAAGTTTTTAAGCGGTTCGCAGGGCGGTGCAGATCAGATTGCCGCACGTATTTCTTGTGACGATGTAGATATAATGCTTTATTTCAGAGACCCGTCCACACCTTCTAAACTGGAACGGGAGGAAAATGTGATTTTGCGTCTTTGCGATGTACATAATGTTCCGGTAGCAACCAATATAGCCACCGCCGAAGTCATTGTTATGGCGTTGGACCGTGGTGATTTGGATTGGCGCAACATTAAGTGATTTTTCCGTCGATACGGCTGACAACCGGGGAGGAAATACAAATCAAACAACCAAAGCGGAGCAAAAGCTCAATAAGGGTGGCACCGCGGAAACAAACAGTTTTCGCCCCTTAAGCGCACTGAACATCAGTGCGCTTAAGGGGTTTTACTTTTAGGAGGAAAAAATTAT
>JAZRAZ010000176.1:0-2397 GCA_045634825.1 Eubacteriales bacterium
TTGGGCGGTCTGTGCTTCGTCAACTTCAAGGTGTAGTTTTCGCCGTTGAGCGTGAACTCGATTTCGGTTTCGGTCTGCACCTTTGTAATAGTTGCGTTCAGCCCTGTGAGAGTGGTCTGACAAGCTGTAAGGATTGCTCCCTTTGCTTCATCGACCTTGCGTTCCCTCTGTACGGGCTTCGTCCGCTTGCTACCGCCTGCGTTTCGGGCTTCTTTGCTTGCCTTTTTCTGTTCGGGAGTAAGCTCGAAAAGGTTTTCGCCGTGGTCGATTGCTTCATCGTCCCGCAGAACCTCGATGGCTTCTTCCCTTGAACAATGCAAGCCTTCCATAACTCGCAGAATGTCAGCTTCGGTCATTGGTTTGCTCTCCTTTCCTTTGATGACACTATTATAGCAAATAAACTTGATGTTGTCAAGCGGTTTTTGAAAATATATTGTATATAATCAGGGTTTGGGTCTATGAGTTTACTGTCCATTACGGAGTTGGGTCTTGGCTTTGTGAGCCGCAGGGTCACTCTTTCCCCTCATTTAAGAAATACCTACTGTTGCCCCTTATTCGATATTTCCCCTTTTTATATTTTCTATTATTATTATATCATATTTTTCCGTACTTGTCAATACTTTCCGCTGCGGAAAAAATAATATATTTTCCGGCCCGGGGCAGATTGTATATTATATATTCTCGGTCGGAAAAAGGAAAGAGGCGTTTTCACGCCTCAATCCCATTCAGCACCTCGACCGCCTCGGCTACCCATTCGTCAAAATGGTTCTTGATAGCCTTTGCGATTTTGGAGTTGCGGCACACGAAGTGGTCAATACCGCTCTGTATCACGGTCTGCGGATAATGGCGTTCAATCTTGGCGCGGAGCATAGCTTCAAGTGCAAGCCTTTCAGCCTTTGTACCCTCGAACTGATACGACTTGGTGATGTACCGCTTTTCCGTGTACCACAGCAACTTGGTGCGCTGTTCAAGGTTTGCAGTTTCGCCAATCTTCACGGTGTTGTCGCCGTTGTCAATGGCATCTGCGAAGTAGATGTAAGAGGTTTCTTTCATTGTTTTAATCTCCTTTTCTTTGATGTACTCATTATACTCTATCTGTTGGCGGTTGTCAATAGGTTTTTTCATTATATATCATATATTTTCCGGCCCGGGCCCCAAAATATATTATATATTATTTGGGGCAAAAAAATTGAGGGGCTGGGTAGCCCCTCGGTCGGTCGGCTTGCTCACGCAAGGGAGAAGTAAGCCTTCCGCTTGACCAGCTCACGCTTGACCGAGCCTTCCTCGACAAGCTGACGGACGAGAGCCGAAGCCTTCTGGTTGCTCGCTCCGTTGAGCGTGGGGACGGCGGACATTATCTCCGTCACAGTCCTCGCCGTACCATCGGCAAGCACCGCAAGGATTTCCGCCTTCGTGTTGCCGTTAGCGGTCTGGGTAGCCGTGGGCTTCCTGTCCGCAGAGTTCTTTTTGTCGATGGACGCACGCAGAGCGGTCAGCGTGGTGCGAGTGTCCTCGGACAGACCTTCGAGAGCCAGAGCGTTGGTGAGAGCTTCGGAGTAGGTCATCGGGTTCTTCATAGTATCATTTCCCTTCTGGTTTAGTCGGTTTTCCTTCCCTAATTTCTGTATTGATTATACCACATCGGGAGCGGCTTGTCAAGCCCTTTTTTCGATTTTCAAGAATATATTTTTTTGACCTTCGCCCTCGGGGGAGTTGCCCCTCCCTTCTTGGTACACCCATAGTATAGCACAAACCGCAGAGGATTGCAAGCCCTTTTTTCATTATATATAATATATTCGCGCGCCCGGGCGGGATAATATACTATATTATATATTCTTGGGGTTAAAAAAGAGGGGGTTATTCCCCCTCGGCCATCCGCTCCTGCCACAGCTTGTAATACTTGCGGACTTTCATCCACGGATTGTAGCAAGGCGTATCATCATAGGGCATCTCCGACAGTTTGACAGCGAAGTATATATCTTTTTCGATTCGTACATCTTCGAGCCCTGTATGACATTCCGTAAAATGTATATCATTCTGCAAGTAAGAATATACAACTTCGGCAGAGGTGGGAATATTGCCTTTGTCAGTCAGCAGATTGTTATCTATGATAAACTGTATGTATTCATCGGTCTGACAGATAGAGGTGCAAGCCATATTCCAAATGCAGAAGAAATTGATTTCGGCGGGGAAAAGCTGTCGCAGATAATCGGTCAGTTCTCGCACATCGTTGACCACGGCTCGCTTGTCAAACTGCATATTGTAAGCACCCACTTCGGTCACATTCCACTTTTTGAGGTCTTCAAGAATGATTTTGCGGATATTGAGAAAACGCTTCATTTCCCGCTTGCCATTCTGTATATCTTCCCAATACTGCGGCATTTTGTAGGCGTAGTA
>JAZRAZ010000177.1:0-1466 GCA_045634825.1 Eubacteriales bacterium
ATATAATAGAAGGTATTTACTATGTGGCTTTGCAACCACACGAACGGACACACGGTGCGGATGCGATGCGGTATTTGCGGCGATAGCACCGAAATCAAAATACAATTTAAGTATAGAAAAAGCAATTTGGCAGAGGGGAGAAAATGAAAGGAATATGATTGAAACATTGTTGATGATTATAGCAATATTGTTGCTTGCGTTGGTGCTGTTGGTAGCAAATCTTGTTCTGCGCGAAGAAGATAAGGAAAATGTGCAGTTTTTCAGAAAACAGGAAACGCTGAAAGTGCAACTTAGTAAAGAGGATAAAGTGCAGGCGGAGACACCGGAGAAATATGACGGAGCGCTGAGGGAATGATTTGACGGTGCCCGTATCTTTGAGAAACTACTATGTCGGCAGTTCTAATGTATATCAAGTAATTGGATAAGGAGGGTTATTTATGAAGAAAAAAATTCTATGGATTACATCTATTGTACTGGTTTTGATAATCTCTGTCAGTACCGTTGCCGTTTGTATGGAGATAAAACAAAAAAATGAGACGATTTCAGATTTATACTATGCGGATGATACTGCTGAAGCGCAGAAACTATATACGGCGCCTGACGGAACGCAAACAATATTGTCTTATGAAAAAAGTCTGGAAAGAGTAGATGGAACACCTCTGCATTTTTACAAAGATCAAGAAGGAAATGGATATTCTTTTGACCAATCGGGCGAACTTATCAGTTATAATCAAAACAAAAAAGAAAACAATTTGATGCAAGCGGCTGAAACGAATAACGATATTGTTGAAACTCCGATAGTCGAAAACAATACGGCGACAGGACAAGAAGGGCTTGCAGAAAAAACAACTGATGCCGGTTCCTCGGAAAAGGAAACCTCATCAAGCAATCAGACTACAGACAACAATCCTAAAATTGTAGATTCTGGTAAAACAATTTCCGAAGAAGAAAAAATTATAGAGGCTGCAAGGCAGTATGTTATCCAAACTTATGGAGAAGACTACTTTGCAAAGTTTTCCTTCACCAATATGATTGCACAGCCGGCAACCAAAAGCCATTATGTATATTTTCATATCCGGTATAATGAGCGATTTGTTACAGAGGCGTGCTCTGTCACTCTCATTGACGGCAAACCTTCCAGAGTTTCCACATTTAGCAAAGGGGAGGACAATGGTTTTGACCCCAAACTTTTGCAAAATATAAAAATAGAGACCCTGGAAGACTTTGTGAAAACCAAGGTTACAAATGACTACGGTGAAAAATGTTCCTCTTATGCAATAGAACAAGATATTACTATTTCAAAAAAAGAAACGGGCGGGTTTGAACTGATAATTGCAGTTAGCGTTAAAACGGATCCGCGTCTTTCCGGAGTGCGAGTGAAGTACACTTATCCTCTCAGTTAAAGTAACTTAAAACACGGTGTGGCAATCGGTGTTGTTCTTATCGGAGAAATTGAAAATCCCTCC
>JAZRAZ010000178.1:0-5066 GCA_045634825.1 Eubacteriales bacterium
GTCATATCTTGTAAAGGAAAGTACAAAACAAGAAATAACCGGAATGATTGTGAACAATGTAAAGAAAATCAAAAACGGAGCCATTAGAATATAGTTCCAGTAGCCTTCCTTCGCCTGACGCCATGTAAGTGAACACTTCTCAGAGAAGGTTAGTTTCTGCTTTTTCAGAAGTTCAAGTTCTTTTTGTTTTGAATTCAAAGCAACCGCCATTAAATATCAGCCTCCTCCGGAATTGAGAAATGGTACTCGGAACGTTTTCTCCAAATCTCATTATTAATTTGATCATCATAGTAGAATAACATTTCGCGCTGATTACTATATTCGTTTGTAACGGCACGGAATGCGTTGGTTACCATACGGCTAACGTAATATCCGCCAATAACTTCACCAATTTCTTGAACATTCTTTCTTTGCTCTTTGATTACTGCAGCATGATCATGATCCCATCCGATCATATCAAATGCTTCAAGGTTTGCAGTGGTATATCTTGCAACAGAACCAATGGCCATTTCCACTCGTCTGCCATACTGAGCAGCAATATCAGCAGAAGTCCACCAATTGATAAATGTCCAGGAATCTTTTTCTTTTTGTTCTCTGAGTTCTTTGGATTTTTCTACACTCTTGATTACAATACTGGCAGTCAGACCGGAAGACTCTTCCGTTCTGTTAATCTTACCCGTTTTTTCATCAACAGTACCGGGGATGGGAGCCATTGCCCACAAGCCGCGCAGTTCAGGAGCGGAATTTTCAATAAATGTTGCTTGGGAATATGGCTGGAATGCCAGTGGCATTTCACCACTTCTGAAACGAGCATAGAAACTATAGGTTATCGGGAAACTGTACATTCTATAGTAGTCGGTCCATTTGGTAAAAGCATCAACTGCATATTGTTCAGTAAAGCAGGTGCGAGAACCATCTGCAGAATAAACCGAACCGCCGCGTTGCTGAATCAATGTAAAGAATAGACCGCCACCGGTATTTTGGTTTAAGCCAACCGTCATATTATTGGACTGAATGACCGGAAGAATGGCATCAAACTCATCCCATGTATTCGGAGCCTTAATGCCCAATTCAGCAAAAACATCAGTACGATAGAACATCATTTCAAAATTCTGCGTTTCAGGCAAGCCATATGTCTTTACATATTTGGAACCATCTTCCAATGTTGTATCAACAGTGTACGGCGCCATAGCATAGGTTGAAAAACGAGATACAACTTCATCATATCCTTCCATATCCTGAAGTTCAACCAAAGCACCACGAACACCAAGGTTAATCGGTTCTGTTCTGGAAACATGAAGTGCAACATTCGGTCCTTTGCCTGCAATAATAGCTTTAGACAAAATTGCCAGCGGAACCAAGGAAATATTAACACCAATACCTGTTTTTGGAGTAAAGTAGTTATCAGTCAATGTTTTCAAGGCGATTGCCTGGTCACGACCTGTACCAACCCATACATCAATGGCACGTTCGCCTTCTTCAGCATCTCCGCCAACGCCGGTGTAATCGTCGACAAAGGAAGACCAGAAAGACCGAATTTCATGACTAAGTGCTTGGATAAATGTGCTCTTTTGTGAAGGAAGATTAGCACCGCTTCCGGCAATGTAAATCTTGTCCAAACTCAAGGGCTGGTCACGAATATCCAACAACCAGTTACCCAGAGAACTAATGTTATCTTTAAATCCGGAAAGTCGGCTTGGGATAGAATAGGGCTTTTGGATAAAATCTTCCATCTGCACAACAAGAGTATTCAATATTTCAGAATCGCCACCGCCCTTACCATCGTTCAAAGAATCAACATATGCCTTTGTTTCTTTCATCGTTTCAATGGATGAAATCATCATATCTTCAAGGTCAGTAATTCTTGCAAATAATTGATAGTCACGATTTTTGTCCGGTGTAATACCGGTAATCAATACAATTTTTCTATATATATAATTTAATTGGTAGACAATATTTTCAACATCGCGGTATGTACTGGCCAATTCACCGATACATGCTTCCAAGGAAAGCGTATGAGTTCCCGCCGTTAAGTAAAACTTATAGTTCTCCATCTCTCCGTCTGCGGTTTTACGACCGGCAACGGTATATTGATATCCTGTTTTGTAATCAAATTTAATGCTATAAGCCTCTTCAAAAGGAATTTTATTGTCAATATACAAAGTTCTGTAAGAAGCCTTGCCTCTCTGATACGATTGTCTGTATCTAAAAGAAATTTCATAAAGACCGTCTTCCGGAACATCAATTGTCCAGTTAACACGGTTTCCACTCTTTGCCCAGTTTGTACCGCCTAATGTATTATAGACAGTAGTGCTGACACTGTAAGGAGTGATTTTTGCATCACTACGGTCAAAAACCATCTGAATCAGAGCGTCACTCTTATCAGTAAATTGTTCGGCTTCAATATAAGCGTCGCCTGCGGCATTTGTAATCAGTTGAGTCGATTCCTGAACGCCGGCTGCAAGAGCGTTGTTCAGATACTCATCATAAGAAATTTTGTTTCCTTCGTTATGTAGTTTGATGTAATCAAGTCCAAAAGAGCCATTCTCTACATTTATGGTAACCGTATGAGTTCCTGCTGACAAATAATATCTATAAGAATCAAGATATCTGCCCTCAGCATCACTCACATCTTTTGTAACCCAAGCAGGAGATTGAATTTGGTTAGGAAGCAATTCATTGCCAACCTTATCCTGAGATATCTTACCATCAACAAGTTCATTAACCCAAACGCGTTTCAAATTCAAAACGCCCGACTCTTCAAAAGGATATTTTCCGTCAACCATAAGTCCGGCTTCAATATCATTACCATTTTCATTTTTGATGGGAAAATATTTAAATTCAACTGCATACATGCCTGCTTGAGCGACTTCAACCGTAAAAGTAATATCGCCGGCCTTTTTAACAACTGCAACATTCTTTTCGCCTTCAAAAACATCCTTTTTTTCCACATCGGCAGTGGCAGATGTATAATTCACACCATCAAGCTCGATTGTCGGCAAAGAGATATCATAAGCTGCATATCTGTCATAATAATCAGCATACAGATTATCTCTGACAAAACCAGTCAAATAACTCTCCGTTTCATCGGCATTTGCTGAATTTGAAAATTGTTCCGCATTATAGCCACCACCAGCAGCGGTTTGCTCTGCAGCAGTTTCAGCACCAGCAGTCTGACTCTCGGCAAATGCAACAACACTCATCGAAAGCGTCATAACAAGCACCAAAAGTAGACAAACAGAAGACTGAAACAGCTTCTTAAATGTACATCTGTTCGACATTGCGTTACCTCCAACATTTTGATTACAAAACAAGATGGTTATATTTTGCATTTTACTGTGACTCTTTTATGCAAATTGAATAAAAAGTTTCAAAAGCACAAAATAATACATCTTATATATGTTTAAGTCTATCATATTATATAAACAAATTCAACAATAAATTAGTAAAAATAATAAATTTTTTAAAAAAATCGTTATTTTTTTAGTTTCAAAACCGCTTTTGTTTTTTTAAAAATTGTGCAATATGCACAAAAAAACGAGCCGCTCGATAAAATGACCCGTTTTTTGTTTATTATGAACAATTAAATTATTGCCTTGCATTGAGCAAATTTTGTTTAATATCCCAAAGTTTTTGCGAAAGGTCAACATAGTAAGTGTGTGGATTTTCAAAGCGTTTCACCTCATCCCACAACTTCTCTACTTGCTCACCGCAATATGCTCTGGATTCATCAATTGACGGCACCTTATACACAAGTTTTCCCTTTTCAAAAATCTTTTGACATAACGGAACAGCCGTAAAATTCTCAACCAATTTTTTCTTCCAAATATGAATTGGATCAAACAATAAATATGGCTTCGTTTCATCTATCACTTCATCGTGCGTTGTAATCACATCGGCTATCGCCTGACCGGACTCGTTAGAAAATAAACGATATACCTTTTTAAAATGAGGATTGGTGATTTTTTCCGGGTTTTCGGAAATTTTTATCTTGGGAATAATTTGTCCATTTTTTTCAACAGCAGCAAGTTTATAAACACCGCCAAATACCGGCTCGCTTTTTGAAGTAATTAAGCGCTCACCAACGCCAAACATATCAATTTGCGCCCCTTGTAAAATCATTTCACGAATAATATATTCATCCAATGAATTTGATGCCATAATCTTACAATCAGTATACCCCGCCGCATCCAAAACCTTTCTTATTTTCTTGGAAAGATAGGTGATATCGCCAGAATCAATTCGAACAGCAACCGGCCTGCATCCCTTGGGCGCCAACACTTCATCAAAAACTTTGATAGCATTTGGCAAACCGGACTGCATAACATTATACGTGTCTATCAAAAGAACACAATTATTCGGATAAGTTTCAGCATATGCTGCAAACGCTTCATATTCCGTATCAAAAGTCTGCACCCAACTATGTGCCATCGTGCCCGAACTCGGCACATCATACAACATATCAGTCAGCACATTGGACGAACCTGAACATCCGGCAATATAGGCAGCCCTCGCTCCCAGCACCGCGCCTGCATATCCTTGCGCGCGTCGGGCACCAAATTCAGAAACAGCCCTACCCTGCGCAGCGCGGACAATACGATTTGCTTTTGTTGCAATCAAGGACTGATGATTTAGAGTAAGCAAAATCATAGTTTCAACCAATTGCGCCTGAATGGCCGGTCCCCGCACTGTCAAAATCGGCTCGCCAGGAAAAATCGGCGTCCCCTCCGGAACAGCCCAAACATCACAAGTAAACTCAAAGGCAGATAAATACTCCAAAAATTTTTCATCAAAAATCTTTTTTGAACGCAAAAATTCAATGTCTTCCTTAGAAAAACTCAACGTTTCCATATATTCGATAATTTGTTGCAGTCCCGCTGCAATCGCAAATCCACCGCCATCAGGTACATTTCTGAAGAACATATCAAAATAAACAATTTGTTCCCCCTTGCCCTGCAAAAAATATCCATTACTCATAGTAAATTCATAAAAATCATTTAGCATGCTCATGCTGAATTTTTGATCAAAAAACATATTATTTCTCCTTTTTGATTTCTTATAATTAT
>JAZRAZ010000179.1:0-2204 GCA_045634825.1 Eubacteriales bacterium
ACAGTGCGCTCACTTATACCGACACCTATGCCGCCCCCACCGAAGCCGATATTGATGCCCGCATCAAGCAAGATTTGAAGGGCACCGACTATATTCATACCGTCGATGTCAAAGACGCTTTGCGTATGGGTGATATTACCAAACTTGATTTTGACGGATATATTGATGGCAAACTTTACGACAATGCTTGTGCCAAAAATCACGAACTGGAACTGGGCAGTAACAAATTTATCCCCGGTTTTGAGGAAGGACTGGTGGGCAAAAAGGTCGGAGAAAGTGTTACTTTGAACTTGACCTTCCCTGAGGATTACAGTGAAGAGTCCCTGCAAGGCAAAGATGTACGCTTTGAGGTCAAGATTTTGTCTGCCACCCGCACCGAGTATGATGCGCTGACCGATGCTATCGTCAAAGAAGTGACGAAAGACAAGCAAAAGACGGTTACCGCCTATAAGGACAGCATCTATAAAGAACTGGACGAAACTGCCAAAAGCGATGCCAAAAGTAATGCCAAAAACGAACTGTGGACAACGATTGCCAATCAAACTACACTGAAAAAATATCCTCAGAATGTCTATGACCATTTTGTAAGTCGTCTGGAAAAGCAGTTTAGTTCTTACTACGCTTCTTATGGTGTCAGCGACCTGGAGGGCTTTATGAAAGCCAACGGACTGGAACTCAAGCAGTATGTAGAGGGGCAGATTATTTATGAATATGCCATCTATACCATCGCTGCCGAGCAGGGCTTGTCGGTGGAGGAGGCAGACTTTACCTCTATGCTTGCCCAATATGGCGTTACCACCAAAGACGAACTGGCGCAAAAAGCGGGCGTGGAGCCTTGGGAATTGGAAAGCAGTATTCTTTACGAAAAAGTTACCGACTTCCTCTATGAAAACGCCACCGCAAAATAAAATCAGAAATCTCCTTATCTGTTGTGGATAAGGAGATTTTATGTTATAATTCATAACATATTATTGTAACACCTCTTGAGGCATAATAGTGGTGAGGTGATATGATATGAAGGATAAACTGATTATCAGAAAAAAATCGTTGAAAGGGGAAGATGGGTATAAGACCTTTTCCATTCGGATTAAGGACGAAACTGTCAGTCAACTGGATACTCTTGCCGAGCAAACCCATCGGTCTCGAAATGAACTCATCAACATTTTGCTGGATTATGCTATTGAGAACAGCGAAGTAAAATAGTAATCATCAGGGAGAATATGTGTGATTAAAAATATCAAAAGAGCACTTGCCATTTTAATAGCGGTACTGCTGATGGCGACACAAATGCCGTCGGTTTTTGCCGCATCTATTGAGGTTAACACGATTTCGGCATCCCGCCAAAACCCGTCATATTACACTGCCCTCAGCACCGCAAGTGAGATACCCGCATCCCAGAAATATATTACCGATAAGTCCCAGGCAGTTGATTTTATTCGGGGACAACTGAAAAACCGCGAGCTGTCGTTTATTTTGTATTATCAGTTGCCCCAAAGTATCGGCGCGGGAACTGAGGCAGAGAAAGAAAGAGTCAAGCAAATTATCTGGGACTTGTTCGATGAGTCGATGGAGGAAACTAAGGCGGCAGACGAGGGAGATTATCTTCGTCACAGTTATGCATCGGCTGCTTTTCGAGTGGAGATAAAAACATATCAGCAGAAAACCGAGTTTGATATTACTTTTACAATGGAGTATTTTACAACGCTCAGTCAGGAACAGCAACTTTCTGCACAGATTGACCGCGTGATTGAAGGTTTTGGTTTTACCGCGCAAACTACCGACTATCAAAAAGCAAAGGCGATTTACGACTTTATTACCGCCAATGTTACCTATGACAATGAAAATCTCGAGGATGAGAGTTATCTTTTAAAGTATTCCGCATACGCCGCGCTGATGCACAAAAAAGCGGTCTGTGTCGGATATGCCACACTTTTTTACCGTATGGCAAAGCGGGTGGGGCTGGATGCTCGCGTGATTGCGGGGTTCGGCGGGCAGATGAATGGTGAAACCGATTTGACCGAAAACCATACTTGGAACATTGTGAAAATCGGCGGTCATTATTACTACTATGTTGATTCCACCTGGGATGCGGGCAGGAACGATTGCGGCTATTTTCTCAAGGGAGAAAAGGACTTCCCGAACCATATTAAATCGGCTCGCTATGAAACCGAAGAATTTAAAAATGCCTATCCGATTGCCGAAAC
>JAZRAZ010000180.1:0-7461 GCA_045634825.1 Eubacteriales bacterium
CATGGCTACGATCCGACTTCTTTTTTCTTTGAAAAGCGTCAGCTTTTCTGCAGAAAAGAAGAACAAAAATCCCCACAAATTTCCCGGTTTAGAGGTCGAAGATTTTAAAAAGTGCGGATTTTTGTCCAGTCAAGGCACAAAGCGCAGTCCATACTGCCGTATGGACGAGCATTTTAACACCGAATGGGCGGAAATCCGCCTTTTTAAAACAAGGTTCGAATGACTCTTGTCACCTTATGATTCTGAGTTTCATGCTGGGGTAGCAACACTTCATAATGGTGCTGAGCGTTGATTGCGGAACACCTGTTTTTAAATATAATTGATATTGTGTTATTTGACGCTCTTTACAAAGTTCTTTGTTTCTATGCGCAACTGCCTCATTTAATTTCATTGTTATCACCTTTTGCTTCATTTACTTGATAATTCTATAAATAAGTATAGGTACAGGTAGATTTAAAATACTTCGCGTACTTGATATTTTAGACAATAGGTTAAAAAAGGACAGAACTTTTATATCTATTGCAAAGGCAAGTATGAAATGGTATAATAAATCATATTTATTTTATGAAAGGGGACGGATATGCGGATAACTCAGTGGAAAACAAAACTTGCCGTCAGCGTGGCATATTTGGGGCTGGTGGCGTTGTTTTATACATTTGGACTGTCTTGCATTTTTCAGAGTATATTCGGCATAAGTTGTCCCGGTTGCGGGATGACGCGCGCGCTGCTCGCGGCATTACACCTTGATTTTAAGGCGGCATTTTCCCTTCATCCTATGTTCTGGAGTGTGCCGCTGCTGTACCTGTATTTTTGGCTCGATGACGGTATTTTCCCGGGGAAAATGTGGGACAGAATTCTGCTGTGTGTGATTGGAGCAGGTTTTGTTGTCAACTGGATATTGAAATTATTGCCATAACTAAATATTGGTTGACTTATATTTGCAAGCGATGATATAATATTTGTAATAAAAAATCAAAAAACGGAGGAATATGTTATGTTTTGTAAAAATTGCGGCAGCGAAATGAACGATAATCAAGCCATCTGTTTGAAATGCGGTGTCAAGACCGGTGAGGGTAATGCATACTGCGCCAACTGCGGTCATGCTGTGAATCCCGAAGCGGATGTATGCCTGAACTGTGGTGTAGCCATTAAATCTGCCAAGTCCGGCATTTTGAGCGGTAAAATCGGCGGCGAGGATAAGTTGGTACTTGCACTTATTTGCTTGTTCTTCGGTAGCATCGGTATTCACAACTTTATACTCGGCGAAAACAAGAAGGGTATCGTCAGAATTGTTTTGACCTTCTGCTTTGGAATCGGCGCGATTGTGGCTTTGATTGACCTTGTTAAGATTTTGACCGACAAGTATGTTGTAGACCCCACAAAAGCATTTTAGTTACCTTAAAATCCTGCCGCAAGGCAGGATTTTTTGCACATCGAAAGGGGTGAGGGAAATGGTTATTTTAATCACAGGAGCATCGCATACGGGTAAGACGGTGCTGGCGCAAAAATTGCTTGAAAAACATAAATATCCCTATTTGTCGATAGACCATCTGAAAATGGGGCTCATTCGAAGCGGAAATACGGAACTTACCCCTATGGATGACGGTAAATTAACGGCATATCTGTGGCCCATTGTGTGCGAAATGGTAAAAACCGCCATTGAAAATGAGCAGAATTTAATTGTCGAGGGTTGCTATATTCCGTTTGACTGGCAAAAAGATTTTGTCTCCGAATATCTTGAAGATATAAAATACTATTGTCTTGTAATGAGTGAAAAATATATCAAAAATCATTTTGATGATATAAAGAAATATGCAAATGTTATTGAAAATCGGCAGAACGATGAGGGGTGTACGCTGGAAAGCACCCTTGCCGATAATGCCGAGGTTTTGGCACTTGCAAAAAAACACAATGCAAACTATATTCTCATAGATGAAACGTATGAAATTTGACCTTGAAAATAAATTGGGCGGCTAATGTTTTTTGGCAAAAATGGGCAGACTATTTTTGAGGTGATATTGTGCGCAAAGAAAAGAAAAAGGATTCGGGTTTTCCAAATTCCAGAGAGCCACACGATAGTTTTGATTTAATCAATATGTATGGCACCTATAATATTCAGCCGACCGCCGACCACGGAAACGAATATCCTGCGATAGCCCAAGGTCTCAGCAAGGCAGAGCAACAAGAAAGAGAGCGAGCCAGAGAGGCTTGGAAACGGGAGCAGGCGGAAAAACCTGAAAGCGGTGGCAAACTGGAAGCCGACCCGACAGAAAATTATAACATTGAAGTGCATCCCAAACGACAAAAAACACCGTAGAATTGGCGTTGTGTCCGTAAGGACACAACGCCAGTTTTATTCGCCGAGGCGAGTTGTATTGCTACGCAGTTATATTCGGCTAAAAGCCGAGTGTTATTGCCTTCGGCAGTTTATAGGCGAATAAAATACCACTGAAACCGCAAGGTTTCAATAACACTATTGCAAAGCAATAATATCACTGTGAGACCTGTCTCACAATATCACTTCTTTTGAGATGGGTTAAAGGTTTTTTAGGTTCTCCTACCAGTGAGATTTGGGCGCCCAAATGTCCTGCTTGTCAAGGTATAAGACATAAGAAAAAGAAGCACGAAAACTTCGTGCTTCTTTTTCTACGGTGTTTTTTATGGTATTTTTATGCAAAGTAGTTCTTGGTGCTGATGGCAACCAGATAGGCAAGCAGTCCCGCAACGGTGGGGGAGGAAATCCAGGCAATAGCGATGTTTTTAAATACACCATAATTCACTTTCTTGATTCCATTTACCAACCCTGCACCGACAACGGCACCGACAACAGCTTGTGAAGTGGAAACCGGAATTCCCATAAATTCACCCAGCAACTGAATGGTCAGCGACATAGCAATGATGACAACAAAACCTTCCACCTGTGTAATGGAGGCTATAGAAGTTCCTACTGTCATCATAACTCTCTTAGAAAATGTCAGCACGCCCAAGGCAATTGCTGCCGCGCCGATGACGGCGGCAACGGTGGCATTATTTAAGAGGTTGGCGCCGCTTTCGGTAATGTCGTAATAGAAAGCAACGACGCTGGCAGAGGAGTTGGTGCCGATACTGTATGCCGCGATGGCACCTGCCACTATGTAACCGGTTTTGATAATACGGTCATAACTGTTCAGGGTAGTCAGACGGTTTTCAACAAATTTTTTGGTAAAGAATACCAATATAAAAGAAATGACGGCGGCACCAAGCGGACATAAAAGCCAGGTGCTTGCAAATTCCAGTAGTTTTTCAATGTTGGGTTTAAAAATAGCAGGGTCACCATAATCCGCATAGCATAGTCCCCATCCGATGACCGCGCCGACAATCGACTGGTTGGCGGAAACGGGGAATTTGAGATAACTCATAATAAATACGGTAACGGCGGCACAGGTAAATACGATAAATGCCTTGAGCGCACTTTTGGTGCGTAGGTCACTGAGGTTTTTGTTTCCGCCCTCATTGGTGTCTTTTTCAAGTGCTTGTTCTATGGAGGACTGCGAAGCAGTAACCTCATTCATATTAGAAAGTTCTGCCAGTTTAGTTATATTGTTGTCACCATTTATAAAGGCACCGATCATTACCATAATAGCAATAATGATGATAGAGGTACGGTATTTGACAACACGCGTGGCAACCGCGGTACCAAATGCATTGGCAGCATCATTGGTGCCCAACGACCAACCCATAAACAGACCCGCAGACAGTAATAAATATATCCACATTTTCGGTATCTATGCCTTTCTGGTAATCAGCATAATCTGGATATTGTCTGCGATGTTTTCGATAATATCGGAAATGTCAGCAACCCATTCGACAAAGTCACCCAGTTGTCTTTGCTCGGCAAGCGGGAGGTCCAGATTGTAAATTTTTTCGTACAAAGCGCCCTCGATTCTATCTACCTTGGCCTCTTCGGACCTGATTTGCTTAAGAATGGAGTGGTCCTTGATAAAAGCGGAGAGATTGGAAAACAATTTGTCAATCGCTTTTTCAAGCAGTTCAAATTCATCTCGGGTGATTTTCAGAATCTGCATAATATCTTCGTTAAATTCCTCGGGAAAAACGAATTTCTGGAATACCATCATCATAGAGATGTGTTCACATTTATTGGCAACGCGGTCACAACTGGTGGCAACGGTAATCAAATCCTCGCGAGTGGCAGGCAGGAAAGCGCCGCCAAGCGATTCAATCATAGTGGTCAAAGAACGGTCTGCCGCGTTTTCCATTTGATGAACGCCTTCGTGGAGAGAACGCAGAGTTTCGATTTTAGCATCCTTGGTGGTGGCGGCACGCATAAAGTTTTCAAAGTTGATAAGACAACCCTCAACATCTTTGAGCTGCTCCAAAATCAAATTGCTTACTTTGGTATTGCTTTTTTTGAACATAGGGATATCCTCCTGATTTTTAGATAAATAGAAGTTTGCGCTTGACTTAATCTTATTATATAATGCGATAATCAAAAAAACAACTTTTTTTACAGAAATTAACAGATAAATTCTTGCAATAATGAATTTTGAGGGACTTGTGTCTGCTTAAGCGGCTCACTGCGCTTTAAAAAGCAAAGCATCGTTTCCAGTAATGCCCGATGTGTCGGGGTGATTTGGGGTTGCTTTTGCAAAATTTCTATTTCTGCAAGCAATTCTTTTTGATAAATGCCAAGTTCATAGGGAATGAGTGTGTCTATATCAAACTGTGAATGTGACTTGTAGGGCATAATGTAAAGTTGTTCACCGCGCTCCACACTGTCAAACATTCCCAAGGTTTCCTCGATTTTTCTGCCTCTGCCCACTCTGTCGCGGAGCATTCGGCGCATCAGACGAATCAAAGAGGGGTGCAGACGCTCATCGCTGTCACTTACCACTCGGGTGCGTACGCTGACATACAGGCGCACGGTTTTATCCTCAGGTAATCCCACCACGGCGGGATTGAGCGCGTGGATTCCCTCTAAAATTACGACTTCGCCGGGCTTTCTTGTCAGCGTTTCGCCGTTGTATTCACGCTTGCTTGTCACAAAATTATAGGTGGGCAGTTCAACGGTTTGTCCATCAATGATTTTGTTAAGATGTTGTTGCAGTAGGGCGTGGTCTACTCGGTCGGGGGATTCCAGGTCCAGTTTCTTTTCCGCGGCAAGCAGGCGTTGCTGCTGATTCATCGCATTAAAATAATTGTCCATAGAAAGTGTATGCGTTTCGTGCCCCTTTTGGTCGAGCAGTTGCTCCAGCAGATGCGCGGTGGTGGTTTTGCCGCTGCCCGAAGGTCCCGAAAGCAACACGATGGGTCGTTCTTTGGAATGAAGTTGTATATATTCCGAAACCTTTCGTACCTGCGTGTAATAATGCTCCTCGCAGGTGCTTACAAAAGCCTCAGGCATAAGGCGGATTTGTTGATTGATATTACTGAGTTTAATTTCCAGTCTGACCAGTCCTCTCATAACAATAGGATAGCGCAAAAGTTTCACGCTATCCTATTATACCACAAAATCGTAAATTTGCAATTAAAACAAAATATATACCAGTGCCAGTATCAACAGCCAGTCGGGCGTTTCACTTTGCAACAAAAGGTAAGCAACTGCCGCAATCAGAATTTGCTCAGAGGAAATGTTTTTAGGTAAAATTTTATGAGAAACAGCGGGTGGCTTCTCCTTTGGTTTGGGAGGAGTGACGGATGCGGTGTGCAGTTGCCCGTCACTTTTGATGGAGGAGCGGGGAGAGATAGTGGTACTATACAATTCCAAGTCCTCCCATCTCGCCTGCAAGGCTCATCATTTTCAAAATTTTAATGCTTTGCTCAATGCGCTCCTGCCGTTGATGACTGACAAAAGGTTTCAGTGCCAAAAGCAGTTTGCATCGTTCGTCAGGCGGGGCATTGAGTTTCATTAAAACCGGTGCCAGTTTATCCACATCAAACGGCAGCGTTGCACCGACAGAGGTTTCTTTTTCCTCTTTTTCTCCTCCCAGATTTGAGATGAGGGAAGAGATGGTTTGCAGACTTTGCGGATCTTTTAAGATGGAGGAAATCATTTCATCCAGTTCAGCCAAGGTTCTCTTCCCTCCTTTTGTTAAAACAGTTTATTTATGCGCTTTTGCACATCAGGTTGACTTATATAATTTTTAAGCGCTTCGGGGGAGGAAAGATTTTGTTGCAAATTTTCAAGGTCTTGCTCGCTGACTTTGTTTTGTAAGTTGTTCATTGCTTTTGGGTCTTCCAGCATTTTTTTGAGTTTTAACTGTTGCGCGGGCGAAAGCGACGAAGTTGCCTGTTTAATGAGCGCCTGCAACTGATTTTGGTCCATTTGTTGAAGATTTTTTAAAAAATCGTTCATTTTTGCCATAAATATTTCCCCTTTCCCTTCAATATATGCTATACTAAAGAAAAAATGCAGAATAGAGTGATAAAAAGATGCGTTTGATTGTATGTTCCGATTCTCACGGTCGGACTGATTTATTGCAAAAAGCGGTAGACAGATACCCTGCAGATATACTCGTTCATTTGGGAGACCATTTTTTTGATACCGATAAAATCGTACTGCCACCCCAAATGAAAGTTTATCGGGTGCGCGGCAACTGTGATGTAGGAAACGCTCCCGATGAGCAACTCTTGGAGTTGGAGGGCAAAAAGGTGTTTTTAACCCACGGACAACGCTATCATGTCAAAAGCGGACTGAATATGCTTGCTGCCCGCGCTGATGCCCTCGGGGCGCATTTGTGTCTGTATGGGCACACGCATTTACCGGGGTATGAATTTATAGGAAGAAGTATTATACTTTGTCCCGGTGCCGTTTGTGGCAATCGCACCGGCGGCAAAAGCACCTTTGCCTATTTTGAATGGCAACAAGGCGGACAGATATATTTTCAGATGTGTGAGGTATAGGATATGACAAAAGAGGAAGTACGCAGAATTTCACCCCTGATACTTGCGTATGAGGGGGATGCGATTTATGAACTTAAGGTGCGGACATATTTGCTGGAGCAGAGTGAAAGTAATGTCAACACCTTACACCGTCTGGCAAGCCGATTTGTCAGTGCGGCGGCGCAAAGCAGGTTGATGGAGATACTCGAGCCTGTTTTAAACGAGGAGGAAGTTGAAATTTATCATCGCGGGCGCAACGCTAAAAGTCACTCCCGCCCCAAAAATGCCGAAATGATTGAATATCGAAGGGCAACGGGATTTGAGTGCTTGTTCGGCTATTTATATCTGTCTGGGCAAAACGAGCGCCTTGACGACCTTTTTGAGTTGATTTCGGCGGATAATTCTTGCCACCTTTAACAAAATAATATGTGGAGGGATGCCGGTGGAAAAGGTAAAGGCGTATCTGCGCGATACTTTGTGGATATTGGTGGGCAGTGGTCTGTATTCTTTCGGACTGCAGTGCTTTGCTGTACCCAATGAACTGATTTTAGGGGGTGCAGGGGGTGTGGCAACCATTTTTTA
>JAZRAZ010000181.1:0-3735 GCA_045634825.1 Eubacteriales bacterium
GTCTACCCATTTTTCTGCTTGCACCTTGCCCTCCACCAAAAAGCCTTGAAAACAGGTGGGCGAAAGCAGATAGCCGCCGTTTCCGCACACTGCCAGCAGGCGCGCTATCTGAAGCGGTGTTGCCATCAAATCCCCCTGTCCGATACTGATATTAGCAAGTTGCTTGGCAGACTGTCCCGTCACATTGGGCATAGTGCCTGCCCAGGCAAACAATCCGTCAGCAATTTCAATGGACTCTCCAAATCCGAGCCGCAGTGCCATTTCCATCACCTTTTCGGTACCGAGCATTTGTCCCAATGAAATAAAATAACCGTTACAGGACTGAGCAAATGCGCTTTCAAGATTCATTTTGCCGTGACCGTTTTCCGTGGGGCAGCCGAAAACACGGTCATCTACCGTCACTGCGCCGCTACAGGACAGTGAAAAATCGTCCAGCCCTGCCTCTATGGCGGCGGCAGCAACCACAATCTTAAACACTGAACCTACGGTTTGTTCCCGCAGCGAACGATTAATTAATTCCCCTTGCACCCCTTGTAGAAATGAATCAATATGGTTTGCATCGTATTTAGGTGCAGAGGCAATAGCACGAATTTCACCACTGTCAATATCCAGCACAACCGCCGCACCCTTTTCTATGCACTTTTCCATTGAAGTTTCAAGCGCTTGTTGTAACGGATAATTCAGTGTTGTGATAACACCGTTTTTATAGGAGCCATCCTCCCCCTGCACCGTTACCCCAAGTCCCATCAATGGATTACGCCTTGCATCTGCCAAAAAAGTAATTTCCTTATTTCCGCCAAAAAATGCAAGTTGTTTATCATAACTCTTTTCAAGTCCCGTGACACCGTTCATCTGAGAATCAAGATATCCTATCAAATGCGTGGCAATGTTGCTATAACGCTTTATCCCCTCAAAAACATATACACCATTTAATCGTTCCGGTTTATCTGTGCTTTGCAATAAAAAAACACTTTCTTTGGAAAGTTTTTCTCTTAAAAAAGTTTCCGTTTCCTGCGTATAGTCAGACAACTTTCCCACATTTTCCATCGAAAATCCGCGAGGGTCAATCAGCAAATAATAGCAACGCTCACGATTGGTCAGCGCGTGCAAATCTTTATCGTAGATTGTGCCTTTAAGAGAATAAAGTTGTATTGTTTTGCTTCTGCTTCCGACCACCGCTGCCGTATCACTGCGACGGTAACCTAAAGTAATGGCACCAATATAGGCAATTAGTACCAAAAGCAAAATAGTGCAACAATTTTTGGCAAATCGCAGTCGTTTTTTCATAAAAACTCCCCCTTGTCGATTTTAGTTTCGACAAGGGGGCGCAAAATTATTGATGAATTATAAAAACCGCAATGACAAGCATTGCGGTTTTTGTATCAGTTATTGCGAGTATACTCTATCAGGAAAACATTACAGTCTTCTACTGCACTCTCAAAAGCAAAAGAGCGCAGTTTCTTTTCGGGATGCGGGTCGGGGAAAATCGTTGTAAATTGAGTCTCGTCACCAACGCGTCCCGGCATAGTACTGCATGCCACCTCAGCCAACCCATTAGAATCAAGATTGCCTTCGTCTTCAAACGAAGAATTGTCAATCCCTTCACCGAAATCACAGGGCAAGGATGCCGACGAAATGTTTTCACCATAATTCACAGCAAACCGTGCCGTACTGCCATCTTCATAAGTGGCTACATAATCACCCAGATAATACTTTTCAGTTTCAATAAAAGCACCATCATAAAAGGAACGATACGGCATATTTCTATTGGTGTTGTGTGTTACCGAAAAATGAGGTTTTTTGAAAATATCACCATATTTTAAACGGAAGCACTCCTCAAAGGTCTCTTTTTTAAGTTGCGGTAACATCGCGTTATCATATTCTGCGGACCACATCACTGCCGCACTGAAAACAAGGTTAAAATACTGATTATTTCGTTGCATATAAATTGCTTCACAAGAACCCCAGTTGGAACAAACGCCGCCAAACACGCCAAGTTCTCTGCGCGTGCGCCATTGTTCCACTGATGCCGCGGCAAGATTACCGAAAATCACGGGATAGCCGTGTGTGTGATATACATAATCGTATTGTATGCCAAAAGAAGCATACCAATGCAACATCAGAATATCTTTGGGAAGCATATTCTGGCAATAGAAAAGAACGGGTACGGAGTCGTATTCTTTTCCGTTTGATGAACGACGACGACCGCCGGCACCGCCATAGTGTCTGCCGTCCTTCAAAATTACCGGCAATAATTTTTCTCCCCACATCACTGTCTTAATGCCACGTTCGGCCAGCCAATCGTGTAACTTAATGATGTCCTGCACATACAGTACATGCGGTTCGGTATCACGACAACGCTCACAAACACCAATCGAATACATTTCATCGTGTCCGATATTGACCATTTTGGGTTTG
The DNA here is from genome assembly GCA_045634825.1 of Eubacteriales bacterium. Taxonomy (GTDB): domain Bacteria; phylum Bacillota; class Clostridia; order Oscillospirales; family QAKW01; genus Firm-08. The sequence continues at coordinate 2,419 of JAZRAZ010000181.1, forward strand.
AAAACTTCAATAATCTCCTCTAAAACATCAAAAACAATCGGATATGTATCGGGGTGATTGGGGCAATAAGAATCGGGATAGGGATCGTCTTGACGCTCTGCTATTTCAGGATGCGCCATACAGATGTAATCGCAGTGAGAAAGTGTGGGTACCTCAGGATAAACCTCCAGTCCGCGCTCACGGCAATATTCTACAAGAGATTTTACCTCCTCCTGTGTCAGAACATCCCCATCGCCGTTATCAGTATGTGCACAGTTTTTTGACCAACTGAAACTGCCCAGAATCTCACCGATTTTCCCTGAGTATTCTTGGGATAAGGCAACAAATTTCCGCCACGCCTCATTGATTTCGGGATGACGATGATATTCCATCGCGCCACCGACTTCAATAAAAATACAGTTGTATTTGTAAGCAACAATCATATCAATCATTGCTTTAAAATTATCAAAATTCTTTCTGCCCGGCAAAAATACACGATAGCCTCGCAAAGAACAGTCAGGGGCATCACAAAGTTTACCAATAAACAATCCCTCCTGTTCCAACATATCCACCAGTGTTTGCACCGCATAAATTTTACCACGCAGACTCTCGGCATAAATTGTAATGGTGTCGCGGGCAATATTGATTACATATCCTTCCGAGTGTTCCCACTCAAAGTCGGCAGGCAAACTGTCACAAAATTCAACTGTTCTAATGGTACCGTCGCTTGTTGTGTAACTGTTGAATTTTTCGATAAGTGTTTGTGCATAACCTTCTGCACCTCGTACCGTAATATGATCGGCAAGTGCCACCGACTCACCTTTTTCCCAAATACGCGGTTTAAAAAACATTTTAGTGTCCTCCTTTATAAATTTTCCATCAGGCGCTCCGCCTTTAATTTATCAACAAGCCAACTGATTGGATGTTTCTCTATGGGTGGTGCCACCCAGTCGGCATACCTCTGTATTTCTTTAAAATCATTCTCTACTGCCACTCCGATATCGGCAGCCCTCAGCAGTCCAATATCATTTTGAAAATCACCGACACCGATAAAGCAAGTAATTTGTGGCATTAAGGAACGCAGTTTTTCAAGGCAAATGCCCTTATCTGCCCCGTGCGCAAACAACTCCAGCAGGGTGGCACAAGAACGAACATATTGAAAATCTGCAAAATCACAACAATGCCGTTGGATATTATCACAAACCGCCACCTCGGCAATTAAAACAACTTTCAAGATTTCCTCGTTAATAGATTTAAGTTGTTTTTTAAAATCCGATGCTTTGGTTTCATACTTAGTTGTTTGACTCAGGGTATGCACCGTCACCTTTTCAACTTCAG
>JAZRAZ010000182.1:0-3238 GCA_045634825.1 Eubacteriales bacterium
AAACCACTACTCTTTTTAAATTTGCAGTAGCCACGGAAAACAAGTTGACTGTCAATCACCTCATTTTTCTCCAGTATCTTGCCGATTTCTGCGGCTGAGGCACCCTTGGGAACTGTGACAACAATAATTTCGTCTTCCTTAACAAATGCATTGATATCATTGGCGGCGACCACGACGCACCAGGTCAAAAGCAGTGCGATGGTAACCAGTATTAAATAAAAAGCCAAATGTCCTCTAAATCTTCTCATATTCTTCTTTGAAAACAATTCCTTAAAATCAAATATTTCTTTATCTGCACTCATAGCGGCAGGCCGTTTCATCGCACGGTTACCTTTAGCCGTTTGGGTAATTGGAATTTTACGCGTTCCCGTTTCGGCGTGACCGCGGCGCTGATACGATGCCCCCTGCTGAGCCGAACGACCCGGATAGGAACCGGTCGATGCTTTACGAGGTGTATTCTGTTCGGACAAAGGATTCCCTCCCTTAAATCAATATCATAAATATTATATAATACTATTTCAGATTTGTCCACACTTTTGCCAATTCTTTCACGCTTCTTTGCCACCCGCATAGAATGAAAGAAAGGAGTGAGAGGATGACAAACACATTTCTTGCCGCCAACAGTGCGAACGGTTTTTATAGTTTATTCTCAGAGATGACCCGACGCACCGACCACAGTATTTATTTAATTAAAGGCGGGCCCGGCACCGGAAAAAGTTCTCTGATGAAAAAAGCGGCGCTTGCCGCTTTGAGCAAAGGAATGGAAGTTGAACAAATGCACTGTTCCTCCGACCCTGAAAGTTTAGACGGACTGTGGATTAAAGATAAAAAAGTGATTTTTCTGGATGCCACCGCACCGCACTGTGTGGACCCCCGTTTTCCCGGTGCCGTTGAGCAGATTTTGCCGCTGGGAGAATATTGGGACACGAATGCCCTCAAAGAACATAAAACCGAAATCATTTCGCTTTCCCAAAGCATCAGCGGTATTTTTAAAAGCATTTATCGTTTGCTGGGAGCCGTCGGGCAGATACAGGGAATGTCTGATAAAATTGTCAGCGCCGCTTTTGCACAAGAAAAAGCAGTCGAGGCACTTACCAAGTTTTTCCGTCGTCAAGCCATTTTGCCGCTACATAAAAAGGGACAGACGGAAAAACGATTTATCAGTGCCGTCAGCCAAAACGGCGTTATACTTTATGAAGACATCGTAAAGGATTGCAAGCAGGTATTACTGATTGAAGACCCTTACGAATGTTCTTTCCCCGTCACCGACATAGCAAACAAAATGCTCGCTGATATGGGATATGACCGCATCTGCGCCCTTTCCCCCTTGCATCCCGAGCGCATCGACCACCTGATTGTCCCCGAATGTTCCCTTGCCATCATAACGCAAAATCACAGACTGCAGTGGCAAAGTCAATTACCCGTCGTCAAAACCATGCAACTCAAAACCTTTTTAAAGCCTGATATCATCTCTCAAAACAAAAACAAACTTGCCTTTTCCAAAAAACTCTGCAAATCACTCTACGACGAGGTTGCAGATTATCTTGCAAGTGAAAAAACTTTACACGACCGACTGGAAAGTTTTTATATAAATGCGATGGATTTTGAGGCTCTGAACAAAAAAAGTGAGCAATTTATTGCAGAAATAATTAAATGAAAAAGCGGTGCTGATGCACCGCTTTTATTCTTGCAATTCAAGCCACTCATCACTTAAAAGTGAAATTTGCTCTTTATTTTCGGAGAGTTGCTCGCAGTATTGTTGCAACTGTTGATAATCGGCATTTCCATCGGCAAGCAATGCTTCCAATCTTTCATTGTCCGCCTCCAACTTTTCCAGTTGCTTTTCTATTTCCGAGATTCGCTTTCGGCAAGCGGCAAGGCGCGCCCTTTCCTTTTTATCTTTATGATAAGACTGCCCCTTGGCTTCCTTCTTGACCTCTTGGGGCTTTTCAGTATGGGCAAAGGATTTTTGGTATTGCTCTAAAGAATCAAAGCGCACCAGTGCATTTTCCGTCAACACATAAATGGCGGTGGGCACTTTGCTCAATAAATAGCGGTCGTGGGAAATCATCAAAAGCGTTCCCTCGTATTCCGCCAGCGCCGTTTCAAGATTTTCACGACTGGCAAGGTCAAGATGGTTGGTCGGCTCGTCCAGTAACATCACATTATCCTGTCGGCGCATCAATCTGGCAAAAGAAACGCCTGCCTTCTGTCCACCGCTCAAAGCAGAAATCGGTTTGTGCACCGCATCCCCTTTCAGATTCACACGCGCCAAAAGGTCACGGATGACTCCGTCAACATCCCCGGGATAATCCTCACGAATCTGCTCCAGCGGAGAAAGGTCTTTACAAAGACTGTCACCGTGTTGGTCAAAGTACCCAACGCGCACACCCTTGCCCCAACGCACCACTCCCTCACCATCCATCAAATTCATAAGGCGCTTGAGCAGAGTGGTTTTTCCAATACCGTTTTGACCGACCAGCGCAATCTTTTCCCCGCGCTTTATCTCCATACAAATTTGCTTAAAAAGTACTCTTTGCTCGATTTTCATCCCAAGGTTCTCGACGGTCAATACATCAAACCCACTTTTCACACCCATACCAAAGGCAAAGTGCATTCCGCGATGGGCAGGGGGCGGCAGTGTGGGAATTTCCAGTTTTTCCAGTTCTTTGCGGCGGCTTTTTGCCATCGCCGAGGTGGACGCGCGTACTAAATTGCGCGCAATATAGTCCTCCAGTTCTGCACGCCTGAGCATCGCTTTATCATATTCTTTTTGCAAAAAGGCGCACCGTTCCTGTCTGAGCACCTTATATTTAGAGTAGTTGCCGGGATACACCGCAAGTCCTGCACGCTCAACCTCCCAAATCTGTGAAACTGTTTTATCCAGAAAATAGCGGTCGTGGGACACCATCAGTACGGCACCCTTATAGTCTGCAATATATTCCTCCAAAAAAGAAAGGGTTGCAAAGTCCAGATGGTTGGTCGGCTCGTCGAGCATCAGTAAATCAGGGGCAGTCAGCAACAGTTTGCCAAGGGACAGGCGCACCCTCTCTCCGCCGGAAAGATGGTCAACGATTTTCTGCCACCAGTCTGCACTAAAACCAAGACCCGTCAACACTCTTGCAATTTTAACATCCCGATTGTATCCGTCTGCCGCTTCAAAACGAGTGGTGAGTGCCTGCAATTTTGAAAGCAAGTGAGGGGATTGCTCTGCGGTTGCGCTTTCCAGTTGTGCCTG
>JAZRAZ010000183.1:0-1060 GCA_045634825.1 Eubacteriales bacterium
CTAAGACCGCTTGGCCTCCGACTTAGAGGGCGAAAAAGTTTCGCGGTACCACCTCTGGTTTATCGCTTAGGGGAAATCAGACAATCTCCCTGCGCTTTATCGGGCGCACCCGTCTTTGCTTACTTAGTTTCTTCAAAGCCGCTCCGAAATGTATTCCCCTTTGCGCCCTTTACCGCCTTACAGCAACCGACGGCTCTCTTTGAAAGAAGCATCAAAGTGTACTTGTTTTCATCCTCGCGTTCAATATATACTGATTTTACACGACAAAGGCCCCTTTGTCAACACTTTTTTACATTTTATTGCATTGACAAGACGGTGCTTTTTTGTTATATTTTTAATATAAAAAGGAGTGTTTACTATGAGTAGAATTGAGACCAAATGTGTTCAAGGCGGTTACACCCCCGGAAACGGTGAGCCGCGTCAAGTGCCGATTATTCAAAGCACCACTTTTAAATATGCTACCAGCGAAGATATGGGAAAACTCTTTGACCTGGAGGCAAGCGGTTACTTTTATTCCCGTCTGCAAAACCCCACTTGCGATACCGTTGCCGCCAAAATTTGTGAGTTGGAAGGCGGCAGTGCCGCGATGCTGACCTCATCGGGTCAGGCAGCCAGTTTCTTTGCGGTATTCAATATTGCAGGTATGGGTGACCATGTGATTGCTTCCAGCGCCATTTACGGCGGGACATACAATCTGTTTGCCGTGACGATGAAGCGTATGGGCATTGAGTTTACCTTCCTGTCCCCCGATTGTACCGTGGAGGAACTGGAAGCCGCTTTCCGTCCCAACACCAAGGCAGTTTTCGGCGAAACTATCGCCAACCCCGCCCTGTCTGTCTTTGACTTTGAAAAGTTTGCCACCGCGGCTCATGCCCACGGTGTGCCTCTCATCGTGGATAACACCTTCGCCACTCCCGTCCACTGCCGTCCCTTTGAGCACGGCGCTGATATCGTGACCCACTCCACCACCAAGTATATGGACGGTCATGCCCTTACCGTAGGCGGCTGCATCGTAGATTCCGGCAAGTTTGACTGGACCCGTTATCCCGACAAATTCCCC
>JAZRAZ010000184.1:0-4135 GCA_045634825.1 Eubacteriales bacterium
GAGGTTTCTATGAAAAAAATAATATTCATTATACTTGCATTACTTTTTATTTTAACTGCTTGTACAAATCGAACTTTTTCAGATATAACGCCTGCGCCGGATGCAGTTGAAACTGTAATTTTTCAACGAACAAATATAGATAAAGATGATAACTATACATATTTTGAAAAAACCATAACAGATTCCAAAGAAATCAAAGATTTTTTAGATAAAGTTGATTCTTTTAAATTTGTTTCAATCGACCCCATAAAATTTTCATCCGTTGATTATTTAATTATCTTTCAAGGGAAGAGTTCTCACAAACTTGTTGTTTGTGAAGATTTGGTCGTTTACGATGGGCTGGCTTACAAAATTGCCAAAGGTGATTTATCTGATAAAATATCCGAACTATACACTTCATTATCGCAAGACGAAAAACAAACAACTTCTAAAATATTTTCAAAATAAAAACCGCCAAACAGGCGGTTTTTATTTTGAATAACTGATTAGAAAAATATAAGAATAGATATATAAAAGTGCTTTTATTTTTTTATGTTATATGATATAATTATTTGTATGGTGAGACAACATAGTGTTTTAAGTTCGATTAATTTGAGGCGGTGCTTTTATGAATAGAATTTCATATCAAACAATATTTACAGATAATTTTAAGTTCAATTCCTATACCATAAATTTTTTGTTTCCGTTGAATGAAAGAAACGCCACAAATGCTTCTCTTTTATCACAGGTGCTTAAAAGAGGCTGTGAAAAGTATGGAGAAATGGATCAAATCGTTGCGCGTCTTGAGGAACTTTATGGAGCCAATATTACTGTATCGTCTGACAAACTTGGCGAAATGCTGACCTTTTCGATACAATGTTATTGTATGGATGATGTATTCGCGCTTGACAAAGAAGCAATTTTTGAGTCAACGCTGGATGTTATGGCAAATATTTTATTTAATCCATTAAAAGAAAATGGATTATTTCGTTCTGATTTTTTTGAGCAAGAAAAAATCAATCTTGCCGATATAATTCGTGGAATTATAAACGATAAACGTGTTTTTTCAATGATGCGATGTAAGGAAATAATGTTTAATGATTCCAACTATCGATTTTCATCGAATGGCACACTTAGTTATCTTGAAAAGATTTCAAACTCCTCTTTATTTGCTTTTTATCAAGAGGTATTGTCAAATTCATCAATCATTGTAACCTATATTGGCAGAAATAGAGCGGTTCGGGATTTGACTGAAAAATATTTTATGCCATTGTTATCGGGCGAAAACTCAATGATGGTAAAGTCTGCGTATAAGCAACCTGAGAAAGTTCGCCATGTTGAGGAAGTATATGATGTAACACAAGGGAAACTTTGTCTTGGATTTAGATTTACCAAACCAATCGATTACTTTGCCGCGAGATTGTTTAATGTTATTTTTGGCGGTAGTCCTACTTCAAAACTGTTTATGAATGTCAGGGAAAAACTATCGTTATGCTATTACTGTTCTTCTGCTGTAGATTCTTTGGCGCATGCATTGTTTATTTCGTCAGGAATTGAATTTGAAAATTATCAAATTGCTTTAGATGAAATTATTAAGCAATTTGAGGATATGAAGAAAGGTGAAATTTCTCGGGAAGAGTTTGAAAACGGAAAAGTGTATCTTTTAGATTTGATAAAAGGAATGGGCGATTCACACAGTTCACTTGTCGCCGACAAACTGAGAAATTATTTTCTCGAGATTGATTTTAGCCCGGAGCAACAGTTGGATATTGTTTCAAAATTAACAAAAGAGCAAATTATACAAGTGGCAAATTGCTTGGAATTAGATACTGTGTACTTCTTGAAAGGAGAAGGGAATGAATATTAACAAAATTTCATTTCAAAAAGCAGATGCAGGATACTACTGTGTTAAACATCCATCGGGATTGACAATATATTTTTATCCAACTCCTGCCAAAAATAAGTGTGCTGCGATGATTGCTACCAAATTTGGGTCTATTAATCGTGATTTTAAAAAATACTGTTCAGATGAGTGGGTGACTATTCCGGACGGAGTTGCACATTTTTTAGAGCATAAGTTGTTCGAGGGCAAAGATGGTAATGCTTTTGATTATTATGCAAAGACAGGCGCTAAGGCAAATGCTTATACATCCAATGATCGAACTGCATATTATTTTGTGACATCTGACCATTTTTATGAGTCTCTTGAGATTTTGTTGAGTTTTGTCAAACATCCTTATTTTACGCCCGAAAATGTAGAGAAGGAAAAAGGCATCATCGGCCAAGAAATAAAAATGTACGATGATGAACCTTCCTGGCAAGGTTATATATCGTTGCTTCAGTCTCTTTATATTGAGCATCCGGTGCGCATTGATATAGCAGGAAGTGAGAAAAGCATCGCAAAAATCACTGATGAAATCTTATATGATTGCTACAAAGTTTTTTATAATAATGCTAACTTGTGTTTGTGCATTGCAGGTGATCTTGATATTGATAAAATTTTAGAGATTTGTGATAAACAACTTCCGTTTGAGCCAACAGAGCCGATTTTGCAAAATATTCCGATAGAACCAAATGAGATTGCAAATCAATATGTTGAAAAAAGTATGGATGTCTCCAAATCTCAATTTTATATTGGAATTAAGGATAATGATTACTCCGATACAAAAGACTGGGCAAAGCACGAACTATGTAATAAAATTTTAATTTCAATCTTATTTGGGGAATCCAGTCAATTTTTTAAAAAATTATATCAAAAAGCGATTATTAATACTGAATTTGCCTTTGAGTATGAACATGGCATTGGTTATGGCTTTTTACTTTTTGCGGGTGAAAGCGATAATCCTTTGCTGGTAAAAGAGGCGATTTCCGATTTATGTAAACACTTTTCTAAAGATATGATTTCTCAGAAAGATTTTCTCCGTGTGAGAAATGCAATATATGGTGATTTGATACGTGTTTTAGATAGTGCTGAATCCATTGTAAATCATTTTGTGTCAAATCATATGTATGGCGGCGATATTTTTTCACAATTACAAACAATTTCAGATATTTCAGTAGACGATGTTGTTGCGGTTGGTGAAAGTTTGTTGAAATCTGATTCAATGGCTATGTCGGTAATTTTACCTAAAAGAAAGTAGGTGCTTAAATGAATACAGTTTCGTTTCCTGGACTTGGAATAGGCAGTTTTTTATTAGATCCTGAGGCATTTAGAATTGGTTCAATATCTATAAAGTGGTATGCAATTTTTATTTGTCTTGGACTTTTACTTGCCTTTATTTATTGTGAGCGTAAAATATCATATTTCGGTTTAGAAAGTGATGATTTTTTGGATTTGGTTTTGATTGGCGTTCCTGCCGGTCTAATCGGTGCTCGAATCGGATACATACTAATGGACCTAAAAAGTTTTAGTTCCATTAGTGAGATGCTTGCAGTGTGGAAGGGCGGTTTATCTATTTACGGAGGAGTGATTTTTGCTTTTGTTGCCGTTGGTATTGCTTGCTATATTAAAAAAATTAATATTTTAGGTGTTTTTGATGTGGCCGCTATTGGCATTCTGATTGGTCAAATTGTAGGGCGTTGGGGTAATTTTTTTAATATTGAAGTATACGGCGTTCAAACCAATTTGCCTTGGCGTATGGGAATTGGTTATGATTCCATTTACGAATATGTTCATCCGTTATTCCTATACGAATCCTTATGGAATTTAATAGGTTTTGTTATGATTTTAGCTTTCTTGGACCAAAGAAAATTCAAAGGTGAAGTTTTTTTGTGGTACACCGCTTGGTATGGTCTGGGGAGATTTTGGATGGAAGCGTTACGCAATAATGAATTTCAGTTGACGGTCGCAGGGCTGAAAATTAATCAAGTAATCGCCGTTGCTGCTTTTGTTTGTGCGGTAGGGCTTTGGTTATATTTCAGATTTTTCAAAATCAATTTACATTTTGAAAACAATGAACTTGAAAAAGATGTATCCATCAAAGAACTTTACAAAATACATAAAGAAAAAAAGGCAATAAAACAACAAGAAAATTATGATTTGCAATTTGCCCAAGAATTACAGGAGCAAGCAGGAATCTCGGAAGATGAATATGCAATTAAAAAGGTTTTTGATTTAATGGTTGAAGATAATCAGGAGGAAAATTCAAATGGCAAA
>JAZRAZ010000185.1:0-3697 GCA_045634825.1 Eubacteriales bacterium
GGCTATATTAAACTATGCTCCCGGTGCAGAGGACTATTTGCAGATTCGATACAAAATGCAGTCTTGTACTGCGGTTGAAGGGAAAAATCCTGTTCTCAGATTATATTTTTCAACAGGCGATTCCACTGAATATGCCGGAAATGTACTGCACAATCTTACTGATTCAGATATGACTTCCGGTCAGTATGTTGTTACAACCATTCCGTTATCTGCAATCAGTGCTTATACTAATGCAGACCGTGTCAATTTATTACGTTTGATTTTCCAGAATGTTCGTTCCGTTGATGGCGAAACAGGAGAAATTTCGATTGACTACATTTATGTGGGTTCAGAGGCCGGATTACCGAGCCATACGGTTCGATTTGTAAACTGGGATGGCACACTTCTTGAAGAACAAAACGTTTGTAATGGTGAAACTGCGGTTTATTCAGGCGCAAATCCCACCAAAGCATACGACGCCGATTACCACTATACATTCAAGGGCTGGGATAAGGCACTGACTAATATTGCGGCAGACACTACTTTTACCGCCACCTACGAAAAGATTCCTCATACCAATGACAAAGGTACAGTTTCGGAAATTCCTACTTGGAACTCGGCGGGTTATACAGGCTATATCTGTTCTTGCGGAGGAATCAAAGTAGAAGAAACCATCGTTGTTGCAAAAATCGGTGACGTATCCTATGAAATTCTTTCTGAGGCGTTTGCCGCTGCCGGTAAAGGTGACACTATTTCCTTGCAATACGACTTTACTGCACCTTGCGACATTCTGTATATCAACGGCGGCGTTACGCTTGACCTCAACGGTCATATCCTTGCCACCAACTATCTTGTTGGTTTTGCAGGTTCTGCCGTGATTGACAGCAGTGATGCATACGCCGGTAAATTGGTAGCACCTAAGGACTCGGTAGTACTGGATGCCAAAAACGGTAATTATATGCCTGTCTATGATGGAGTGGGTTACATTTTCAGTACCCTTGATATCAAGGCCGCATTCAACAAGAATGATGCTTCTCTGTATCAGTTTTTGCCCGAATTTAAAGGCGTTGCTAACTCCGCCTTGGCAAAAGGTGCGGAAAGCAGCGGTACGAAGATTGTCGTCAGACTTTCCTGGACAGACAACACTTATACCGCTGTACAAAATTTCTATTATACGGACGATTTTGTAAAGCAAGTTATGACAAGTTACAACACTACCGTACCCAACAATTATGCAAGCGCATTCAAGGCTACCTTTAAGAGAGCGGATGTTAATGTAACCGAATTTACTGTTACTGCAGTTGTGATTTCTGAAACAGGTGTTGAGATGTTAAGTCAACCTCTCACCCTTATGACAAACAACTAAATTATAAGGTTATTTATACAACGCTAAATTAAGACAAAAATACCCTATGACTATTAAAAGTCATAGGGTATTTTACATTTATATACGAAAAGATGAACATTTTCCATTAATTGTATGTAACCATAGTCATATTGATAAGTATTATATATAAAATTATAGTAAGCCTTGAAATATATATGTATTTCTGTTATAATACTATGGATAGAAAGGGGAGGTATTATGGAAAAATACACCTCGCAACAACCTCAAACATTTAAAATGAAATTAGAAAATTTCTGGTTTTATTACAAATGGTATATTTTGATAGCAATTTTGATAATTTGTATGGCTATTGTATCTATTCATAGTTGTGTTAATAAGAAGAGCATAGATATGTATGTTCTATATATGGTTAATGGTGCTTATTCCACGCAAGCAAATGAGCAACTTGCATTGAAACTGGAAAATTATGTTGAAGATATTGACGGTGATGGAGAAAAGCGTGTTCAGATCATAACAATATCTTTTTCTGATGTTTTGGATAGAATGGATAGAGCACAAGAGTCATCTCTGACCAGACTGGTTGGGCAAATTTCTGCTGGTCCTGCACTTTTCTACATATTTGATGATGCAAACTATAAGTCATTAAAGCAAGCCGAAGTTAAGATTTTTGACGAAATCGAAGTGCCCTCATATAGCACTGAAAATGATCGTTATAATGCTACGGCGTCCGGTTTTTTTGATAGTATTAGCGAATTCAAAAATGAGGAGCAACTTTATTTTGGCGTTCGTGTTTGCGATGGTATAACAGAAAACGACACTCGTTATAGTCAAATCAAGCAAAGTAGGGATACCCTCAGAAAAATTATTCTTGAATATAATTAAGGCGGAAGAATATGGAAGAAATTAGGGAAAAAAATAAAAAAAATTATTGGCATGAATTTTACGAACTGCTGGAATCTTTTGCAATAGCAATTGTTTTAGTAATATTGATTTTTACACTGTTGTTTCGTATATTTGTTGTGAAGGGACCTTCGATGCTTGAAACTTTGCAAGACGGTGACCGTATTCTTGTCAGCAATTTGTTTTTTACTCCGGATACAGGTGATATTATCGTTTTCTCCGGAAACTATAATGATGGAGAAGTATTGGTAAAACGTGTCATTGGAACTTATGGAGATGTTGTTGATATTACCAAAAACGGCGCTGTGGTTTTAAATGGCGAAATTTTAGATGAGCCTTATTTAGAGTATGGTACTTTAACGGTAAACCGTGATATTTCATTACCTTATACAGTTGCTGAAGGGGAACTTTTTGTTTTAGGAGATAATCGTGGAGTATCATTAGATAGTCGTTCTTCTGTAATTGGGCCTGCCGAAACGAAAAAAGTACTGGGAAAGGTGATTTTTAGGCTTTTCCCTAATACCGGAGTTGTTGATGATGGAAAATAATTTGCATATTCAGTGGTATCCGGGTCATATGACCAAAACCCGTCGTATGATGGAAAAGGAATTGCCCGTTATGGATGCTGTAGTGCATCTTCTGGATGCAAGAGTAGTCAAAAGTAGTATTAATCCGGATTTTGAGGACTTGTTTAAGCATAAAAAACGATTGTTTTTGCTGAATAAATCTGATCTTGCTTGTCCAGAAGTAACTAAGAAATGGATAGAATTTTTTAAGGAACGGGGTCATATGGCTTTAGCACTTTCTTGTTCTGAGCCGAAGACAGTAAAAGCAGTTGTACCTGCTATAAAGACTCTTTTAGAAGAAAAAATCAAGCGCTATGAACAGAAGGGTATGAACAAAACATTACGTATAATGATTACAGGAGTCCCTAATGTTGGAAAATCCACCCTTATTAATTTACTGGCAGGACGAAAAGTTGCTGCTGCACAAGATCGTCCGGGCATAACAAGAGCAAAACAGTGGGTAACCTTGGCAGACAGAATTGATTTGCTGGATACGCCGGGGATGTTATGGCCTAAATTTGAGGACCAAAAAACAGGTATGTTTTTAGCGTTTACAGGCGCAATCAATGATGATATTTTGGATAAGACAGAACTTGCGCTTGAATTTATTCGTTTTATGAAAGTGAACTACCGGGATGCTTTGGTTGGACGATATAAATTGTCAAATGAATCCAAAGATATGGAACCCCTTGAAATATATGAACTGATTTGCAAAAAAAGAGGTTTTTTGATTTCCGGTGGAGATTATGATTATGAGCGAGCTGCTTCAGTTATTTTGGATGAGTTTCGCGCCGGCAAATTGGGAAAAGTTTCGTTTGAGGAGCCGTAATGTTAGAATTTAAACTTGAAAATGAACTCAAAAATCAGGGGTATCAATTTATTTGTGGCACAGACGAAGCTGGCA
>JAZRAZ010000186.1:0-2504 GCA_045634825.1 Eubacteriales bacterium
ATTGGGGTTGCTTCAAAGGAAAGAAATTTATACAAAATAAGACTCAGCGGCAACGCCCACAATGCGCCCAGCACATTAAACCGAAGGTGATACATTGCCACCTTGCGTGCAAGGGAATCCGTACCGATGGTTGCCAAAATGGCGGTGGCGGTGGTGCCGATATTCTGCCCTAATATGAAAGGAAGTGCTATTGCCGTACTGAGTGGAGAGGATAGCGAGTATACCTGCAAGAGTGCCATTGTCAGTGACGAACTTTGTAGCATCGCTGTACTGACCAGTCCTACCAAAAAGGCGCCCAGCGGTGCGCTCAAACATTGTTTCCAAAACGGATTTTGGGAAAGATAATCAAAAAATGCGGGAGAGAGTGTCATCAGATTCATTCCCCACATCAAAAGGCAAAATCCTGCCACCGAGGTTGCAATCCCCGGAAACTTCGGTTTTAAAAGAATTGCAATGATTCCGATCACGGCAAACAGCGCGCTTGTTTTTGCGGCGCGCAAGCCAAGTGCTGTTAAAATCGGAGTAAAACAAGTGCCCACATTACTGCCCACCAATACCGCAAACGCTGCCGAAAGTTCCATACTTCCACCCGACACCATCGCACACACCGAACAAGACACCGCCGACGAACTATGTAGTAAAGCAGTGATACCGCACCCCAGTCCTGCCCCCTGCCATTTATTTTTAATATGTAGCGGCGGCAAAGCCTGACTTGCCGTCATCAGCATCCCCAATCCTAAAAACAGACAAAACAGTCCTCCGACCCAGTTATCCATAAAAAACACCTCTTACCACTGTATGTGATAAGAGGTGAAGATATTTATTCAATTTGTTCTATATCCGAATACACAGACGCGGCATACTCACTGGGGGTCATAGAAGATATACGACGGAAAACGGTTGTAAAATACTGAGAATTGTTAAAGGCAAGTCGGTCGGCAATTTCGGTAAAGTTAAGTCCGCTTTCCCGTATCATTGCCTTGGCGGCATCAATTTTTAAGCGGTTAAAATGCTCCATTACTCCGTACCCCATATGCTCCCTGAATGTTTTTTTAATGACTGAACCGGAAACATTGAAATGTTGTTGGATATCGGAAAAACGCAGTGCCTGCTCGACATTTTTTTCAAGATATTCACAAACTGAAACCAGAAGTTTGTTGTGCAAAGGCTTGCTCGCTTTTGGGGGTTGATGGTTCCCGCGTATCAATGAAATGAGCAGTTGCTCCAAATACATTCCCAGCAGTTGTTCACACCCAAATGCCCCTGTGCCCGATTTTTGCATATAGCGGGTGTAAGCAAGTCCCAGCGGCGTTGAAAACGCTTGCCTTGCTTCGCGCACGATGGCGCCGAGCAAAGCACGCTGACTTGCATCACAGGCAATTTTGATTCCCGCAATATTCATTAGTTGGGCACAGTGACACTCAAAGGAAACGATGATGGAATTGGCTGCCTTGACTCCGTCACAACGGATATTATGAAACTCGTTGGGACGATGCAGATACATATGCCCCATCGGCAATAACACTTCCTCAGCGCCTGCCGTCACAATAATGCTTTGCTTATCAGCATACACCAATTCCCAAAAATCGTGGATTTCTCCCGAAAATGCAAAATCCTTGGCGTATTCAAAGTAATGAACGCTATATATCCCCGTTACATTCAATGCGGTGTCAAGCACCGTCTTCTGATATTCCACCCAATCACCTTCTTTTTTTAAATTATACACGATACGACATAAAATTTCAACCAAAAAGTGACCAAAATTATAAAATACAAAACTATATTTGTAAATAAAATATATTAGAAGTATGTTATACTGTAATTAATTGATATTTTTAAATGACCGAAATCAAACAGGAGGGACTATCGTGATTCAATTTGGAACAGGCGGCTGGAGAGCCGTCATCGGTGAAGATTTTATTAAAGAAAATGTGCAGAAGGTTGCCGCGGGCATTCTGTGCCTGATGAAAGAGGAAAACAAGATGGGCAAGCCCGTTATCATCGGCTACGACCGTCGCTTTCTCTCAGAAACTGCAGCAAAATGGATAGCAGAAGTATTGGCAAAAGGTGGCGTTCATGTCTGGTTTATGCGCCGCAGTTCCCCCACACCGCTGGTAATGCACACTGTTAAAGACGAAAAGTTATACTACGGTATCGAAGTCACCGCTTCGCATAACCCCTCAAATTACAACGGTATTAAACTGATTGTTGAAGAAGGCAGAGATGCTCCCCTTGAAACGACTGCACGCCTGGAACAACTTATTTCAGAGTGTCAGCCCCAAGCCGTGCCCTTTGAGCAGGCCGTAGAACAAGGCACTATTGAATTTCTTGCCAACCCCTTTAACAAGTTTTTAGACGACATTATCGGTCAGTTGGACACCAAAGCGCTCAGACAGCGCGGACTGCGTGTTTTGTTTGATACAATGCACGGCTCCGGTGCCTATCCTCTGCAAGTCATTTTCCACACTGCTCGTTGTACCATTGACACCATTAATCTTAACAAA
>JAZRAZ010000187.1:0-1486 GCA_045634825.1 Eubacteriales bacterium
TATAGATGGGTAACATTATCTCTTTAAAACAGGAGGGATACTACTATGAAAACTTCACAAAAAAAGCAAGTGATTTTTTATACGGTAATCGGTATATCGTTACTGCTTGTTTTGTCCTTTATTGTTCTTTGGCAGATGGACTTTTTTAAAGAGAAAGTAGTGCATAGCGGCTACCCTGTCCGCTACGAATACGGGGAACTGATAGAGCGTTCTCATTTAGTTGTGCGCGGAAAAATTACCGACAAATCCAAAGCAATCACCGTGATTCCCGCCAATCATCAAAGTGACCCCGAGTTATACACCGAATACACATTGGAAATCAGCGACACTTTGCGCGGAGAAAAACAGGCAGGAGAAAGCATAACCGTCAGAGTGCGCGGTGGCGAAACGTTCACACAAGTATCTTACGACGAAGATGTTCCCACGATTAAAGTGGGTGATGAAGTGGTGGCTTTTTTACATCAGTACAATGTCGGTGCCAATTATATCACCAAAGGAGATTTTTATAGTATTGTAGCATTTGACCAAGGGTGGTACAATCTGAAAAAAGATGATGAGGGAAAAGAAATTCTGGTCAGTCAGATTGAACGGGAAAATCTTGTTTGGGATGAAGTAAAGGCATTTATCCCCGAATTTTCCAAAACACATCCCATTGATTATGACCGAACAAGAAAAGAAGCAATGGCTCGCTACAAAAGCCGTCTTGAAAGCGGTGAATATACACAAGAACAATACGATGAAATGGTTGCCGCACTTGACCGATACGCAACCATAAAAGAGTAAGGTGAAGAACATTATGAAAAAATATATATGTTTTATTACAATAATTGCTTTAGTGCTGGTTGCTTTTTGCGGTTGTGTAACGATGACGGAAGACATCAGTGATGTATCGGTAACTACCGAAGATTTAATCAAAACGGCACCGCTGGTCTTTTTGGGGAAAGTAAAAACCGAGGGGCAAGGACGGTACCGAAATGCTGATAAAATTCACTACTATGACGATGGTAATGCTATGTTCAACTACTGGATTACCCCCTACACCGTTGAAGTGTTGGAGGTCTATAAAGGGGAACTCAAAGAAAGCATTACCGAGTTGACGGTAGGCACCTATAATCAATCTGCTCCGGAAGATAAGGGCGAAGAAAATCCGTTTTATTTAAAAGCAGGAGATACGGCAGTCTTTTGTGTTCGTTATGAGGAAGTTGACGGATGCTATAAGCCCATTTTTGGACAAAAAGGTGTCTTTTTCCCGGGTAAAACGCCCGAAACCTATGTTTCCGAAAACAATGTAATCGACATTACCGATATGGATAATATTTTGAGAAAAGCAGAAAGCAACGGCATCGACCGTGCTGAAGCCGCCGGTGAAACGGCACTCATCAAAGCGGAAGATAAAAAGTAAATGATAAAATACAAGGCGCACTCCCCCAGGAAGTGCCCCTTTCACTTTTATATTGTATATTCTCTGCCCAGCAGAAATGCTTTT
>JAZRAZ010000188.1:0-1720 GCA_045634825.1 Eubacteriales bacterium
ACAAGCCTTTGATGATTTTTTAAGACTCGGGAAAAAAGTCTTTCCCGTAGCGGCGGATGATAATCATAACGAAAAATATCAAGACAGTTTTGGCGGTTTTGTGTTGGTAAACTGTGATGCATTGGAGTATGGACAGGTAATGAACTCGCTCAAAGAGGGCGACTTTTATGCTTCTACGGGTCCGGAAATTTATGAGATTACATTGGAGGGGGACACCGTTTCTGTTAAATGTTCCAAAGCCAAATTCATCAGTCTTTCCACTTGTGGCAGACGCGCTGAAAGAAAATCGGCACCGCAGGGTGAGTACATCGGGGAAGCACAGTTCAAACTGGCGGATGATGATGTTTATTTCAGAATAGATGTAGTCGATGAGTGTGGCAATCGCGCCAACAGCCGTGCATATTTTATCTAAATTAAAAGACGATAGATTCACTCGAATCTATCGTCTTTTTTACTGAAGAATCAGTCTTCAAATCCGTGGGGGTTGTTTGATTGCCAGTTCCAGATATCTCGGCACATGGTATCAATATCTCTCTCGGCGTTCCAACCCAGTTCTTTTTGCGCCAGTGAGCAGTCGGCAAACAGCACTGCCACATCACCGGGGCGGCGGGGGCAGATTTTATAGGGCAGTTTTTTACCGCATGCTTTTTCAAAAGCGTGCAGTAAGTCCAGAACGCTGTAACCGTTGCCGGTGCCGACATTGTAGGTAAACACACCGCTTTTGCCTGCCTGCGCTTCAATGGCTTTGACGTGGGCAATCGCGAGGTCAACGACATGGATATAATCTCTGACACCCGTGCCGTCGTGTGTGGGATAATCATCACCAAATACATTCAGGCACTCGCGGATACCGACGGCAACCTGTGCAATATAGGGGGAGAGGTTGTTGGGAATGCCTTGGGGGTGTTCGCCGATAAGTCCGCTTTCGTGGGCGCCGATGGGGTTAAAGTAGCGAAGCAGGGTGCAGCAAAACTCATTGTCTGCTTTGGCAATATCGGTGAGCATCTGCTCCTGCATCAATTTGGTCTGACCGTAGGGATTGGTGGCGGAGGTGGGCATTCCTTCTACTACAGGCACGGTTTTGGCATCGCCGTAAACGGTTGCGGAGGAAGAAAATACAAAATTATGTACCCCTGCTTTTTTCATCGCTTCCAACAGTACGAGTGTACCGCAAATATTGTTATAATAATAAAGTTTTGGTTTTTCAACACTTTCGCCGACAGCCTTCAGTCCTGCAAAGTGGATAACGGCATCAATTTTGTTTTCGGCAAAAATTTTGTCCATCGCGTCGGCGTCCAGCATATCTGCCTCATAAAATTTAATGGGCTTGCCGGTAATTTGTTCTACACGGCGCAGAGAACCTGCTTTAGAGTTACAAAAATTGTCAAACGCGACAACATCGTACCCCGCTTTTTGTAATTCAACGATGGTGTGGCTGCCGATATAACCGGCACCGCCTGTGACAAGAACGGTCATAGATTTTTCTCCTTTTTATAATATAGAAAATTCAACCTCCAAAGAGGAAATAGACTCATATAACATAGTATGCGCCAGTTCTCTAAAGGCGCCCTCTACCGCAACGGTGGGAAGGGAAATGTTCAACAGCAACTCTTCTTCCATCGCGTGTATCGTTAGTTCTCCTTGCATTTTTTCAATTAAAAATCCCGCAGTTGTAATCCCCATCCCATCGCCAAGGGCTTTACTGTCTTGCTTTGTGTTT
>JAZRAZ010000189.1:0-1407 GCA_045634825.1 Eubacteriales bacterium
CAAATGCTTTGTCTAAATCTTTAAGTCCCTCATTAACTTCGATGCGAAGTGCTTGAAAAGTTCTTTTTGCAGGATGCTTGTCCCCATATCTTTCTTTGGGAGGAAACGCCGATTGAATAAGAGAAGTAAGTTGCCCCGTTGTTTCAATCGGTGCTTTTTGACGGGACGCTACAATTTTCTGCGCAATCTTACGAGCGTAACGCTCCTCACCATATTTAAAGATAATCTCTGCAAGTTGCTTTTCGGAGTAGGTATTAACAATATCCGCGGCTGAAAACGGTTGTTCTCTGTCCATTCGCATATCCAGCGGTGCATCAAAACGATAGGAAAAGCCGCGCTCGGCCTGGTCCAGTTGATAAGAGGACACACCCAGGTCACAGATAATGCCGTCAACCTTTTCAATGGATAGATTTTTTAGTATATTTGAGATATTTTTATAATTGTCTTTGACAAGTGTAACCTTATCCCCAAATGGTGCCAAACGCTTGCCTGCGGCACTGATGGCATCGGCATCACGGTCAATTCCGATGAGGCGTCCCGTCGTCAATTTTTCGGCAATCATCAAGGAATGACCACCACCGCCCAATGTCATATCTACATAAATTCCATTGGGTTTAATGTTCAGCGCCTCAATGCACTGATGGAGCATTACACTGTAGTGTTTGAAATCCATCTTAAATACCGACTTCTTCCATAATGCCTGCGATATCGTCATTCAGTTCATCGGAATTGCTGTCGTGCCACTTTGTATATTCATCGGCATCCCACAACTCGACGCGATTGTCTGCACCGACGACAACAACATCTCGTTTCAGACCGGCACATTTAATGAGTGCGGGTGTCAGCAAAACTCTGCCTTGCTTATCGGGCTTTACGCGAGCCGCATCACCAAAGAAATATCGTTGCAGTTTTCTGACCTTGGACATCGGCTGCTCACTAATCTTATTATGTAACAGGGTAAATTCCTCTACCGACATTACAAACAAACATCCATCCAAACCATTGGTGATATAAAAATCTTCACCCAGTTCCATACGCATATCCAGCGGTATGACCAAACGGTTTTTATCGTCAATCTTATTAACGGACTGACCTATCAGCATCGGAATCCCCCCTCTCTTGTTTAAGCAAAAAATCTCGGTGGCACCACAATTCCCCACAAAGTTGCACTTTGGCACCACTTTTTCTAATATTATAATAGATAAGTACAAAAAAATCAACCCATTTCAAAGGAATGTTTTTGAAACAAGTTGATTTCTTTTGACAACAAAATATATGGTATTCTATAATGTGCTAAGGCACAACATATTGTGTTTTTAAGATAAAAAATGACACAAAAAAGTGCCGTTTTTTGCGAAAATTTGCGAATTTTTGTAAAATTTTGTGCATTTTGACCAAAAATATTTT
>JAZRAZ010000190.1:0-4543 GCA_045634825.1 Eubacteriales bacterium
GCCGGTAATTTGTTCTACACGGCGCAGAGAACCTGCTTTAGAGTTACAAAAATTGTCAAACGCGACAACATCGTACCCCGCTTTTTGTAATTCAACGATAGTGTGGCTGCCGATATAACCGGCACCGCCTGTAACAAGAACGGTCATAGATTTTTCTCCTTTTTATAATATAGAAAATTCAACCTCCAAAGAGGAAATAGACTCATATAACATAGTATGCGCCAGTTCTTTAAAGGCGCCCTCTACCGCAACGGTGGGAAGGGAAATGTTCAACAGCAGTTCTTCTTCCATTGCGTGTATCGTTAGTTCTCCTTGCATTTTTTCAACTAAAAATGCCGCAGTTGTAATCCCCATCGCATCGCAAAGGGCTTTACTGTCTTGCTTTGTGTTTTGAATAATAATGGGACAGTCTTCTCCGGTGTGAATATCTATGCTCACAAAATCGGGGTATTCACTGTACCGTAAGGAAACATCCTTGTGGGTGTGGTAAATGGTGGTGGAGAGCAGAGAATAGATGAGATAGCGAAAAAGATCTGCATCACATTTGATATTTTTTTCTCCCGAAAACTTGGAAAAATACACCTTGTGCGGAGAACTTTCCAAAAAATCTTTGCAAGGCTCCATCAGCAAATTTAAAAGCGTCGGCAGGTGAAAAGCGTAGCAGTTCATCGGTTTGTGCATATACTGCTGTTGCCGTACACAGCGAATGGTATTCATCGTAGCTTTGCGACACATTTGCGCTACTTCCTTGGGACTTGCAGAGGAGGTTTCCATATATTCTACCATGGTGGTGGCATCCAGCAATCGTTGCAGTGCCGCGTTCATATTGCTTTCGGTTACGCTGGCAGCCAAGGGAAGCGTGTCGGAATGTTTATGCACCTCATAGAAAGTGAAGACCAGAACGCTTTTTTCTTTTTCTACTTTGACACGAAAGGTTTCTTTATAGTTATTTCCGAAACTTTGCGTAAAATATATTGTATTTTTAGCGAGCAGTCCGCGTAAAAGTTTCTGCTTGGAAGCAGGAGAAAGTGCCTTTTTAAGAAAATCGGAATTCAATCCGAAAACGCTTTTTAAGGAAGCGGCGTGATTGGAAAAAAGTATGTCATATTGTAAGTCGGTTACAATGGTCGGTTCATTTCTGGTGCCGTATTCCTTTGCATACCGATAGTATTGAAAACGCATATTCTTTCCCCTTTACTCTGTGCGATACATTCATTATATAATATTATTCCGCCAAAGTAAAGACAATATTGCGCCGATTTTGTGGTTTTTTGCAGATGTATTTGGTGATTTTTCTAAATTCAAGGCTTTTTTTGCCACGAAATTATATCTTTTTGATGAAAATTTGGAAAATCTATTGTGTTTTTGGAAAGGATATATTAAAATAGTTTCGTATGGAAAAAATATTTTTTTAGGAGGATATACAAAAATGGCAGTAAAAGTTGCTATCAATGGATTCGGCCGTATCGGTCGTCTCGCATTCCGTCAAATGTTTGGCGCTGAAGGTTATGAGGTCGTTGCAATCAACGATTTGACCAAGCCCGAGATGCTTGCTCACCTGCTGAAGTATGACACTGCTCAAGGCAGATACGACGGTCATACCGTAGAAGCCGGTGAAGACTTCATCACTGTTGACGGTAAAACCATCAAAATTTATGCAGAGAAAGATGCAAAAGATCTTCCCTGGGGTGAGATTGGTGTTGACGTTGTTCTGGAGTGCACCGGTTTCTACTGCTCCAAGGAAAAGAGCCAGGCTCACATTGATGCCGGCGCTAAGAAAGTTGTTATTTCTGCTCCCGCAGGCAACGACCTGAAGACCATCGTTTACTCTGTAAACGAAAAGACCCTGAGCGCTGATGATACCATCATTTCCGCCGCTTCTTGCACCACCAACTGCTTGGCTCCCATGGCCAAGGCTCTCAACGACTATGCTGAGATTCAAAGGGGTATTATGTGCACCGTTCACGCTTATACCGGGGACCAGATGGTTCACGACGGTCCTCACAGAAAGGGCGATTTGCGCCGCGCCAGAGCTGCTGCTGCAAACATCGTTCCCAACTCTACCGGTGCTGCAAAGGCAATCGGTCTGGTTATTCCCGAACTCAACGGCAAGTTGATCGGTGCTGCTCAGAGAGTTCCCACTCCTACCGGCTCCACCACTCTGCTGTTTGCTGTTGTTAAGGGTGAGAATGTTACCGTAGAAGGCATCAACGCCGCTATGAAGGCTGCTTCTTCTGAGTCCTTTGGCTACAATGAAGACCAAATCGTTTCCAGCGACATCGTTGGTATCCGCTATGGTTCTCTCTTTGATGCTACTCAGACCATGGTTAAGCAAGTTGCTGATGATTTGTATGAAGTTCAGGTTGTATCCTGGTACGACAATGAGAACTCCTACACCAGCCAGATGGCCCGCACCATCAAGTACTTCGCTGAACTCAACTAAGTACAATTTGTTTTTAAAAGTGCCGCACTTTTGTGCGGCACTTTTTATATAATAAGACTTGAAAAATAAAAGACAATAATATATAATATATTATAACTAAACTAAAATGCGGAGAAATAGATATGGCAGAAGTACAACTGATTGACTATCTTTGCAAACTTGCCAAACTTTCCTTTGAGGATGAGGCAAAAGAGCAGATGGCAAAAGATATGGAAAGTATTATGACATTGATGGACAGCATCAAAGACGTGGATATCAAGGCGGAGGATTATCCGCTTTCTTTTCCGGGCGAGCAGGCAAACCTCAGAGAAGATGTGATTTGCCCCTCTTTGCCCGTAGACGAGGCACTGGGAAATGTGCCTGATCGCAAATTCCACTTTATTGCTGTTAAGAAAATCATAGGAGAATAATCAATGAATTTCCATTTAAAATCCTTTAAAGAACTGAGATATCTTTTGGATAATCACGATATTACAGCCGAGGAGCTGACCCTTCATTTTATCAACCGTGCCAAAGAAATGGACGGGGAACTCAATAGTTATGTAACCCTTTGCGAACAAGAGGCACTCGAGCAGGCAAAAGCCGCCCAAAAGCGCATTGATGCAGGGGATATTGCACCGATGACGGGTATTCCTGTTGCCATTAAAGACAACATTTGCACCAAAGGAGTGCGCACTTCTTGTTCCTCCAAGATGCTGGACAATTTTGTGCCGCCGTATGATGCAACGGTGGTTGCCGCGCTGAAGGCGCAAGGCGCTGTTATTTTGGGCAAAAACAATATGGATGAGTTTGCTATGGGTGCCAGCACCACCACTTCCTATTACGGTGCTACTCGTAACCCTTATGATACCGACCGTGTACCCGGCGGTTCATCGGGCGGCAGTGCGGCTTGCGTCAGTGCAGGTCTGGCACCTGCATCTCTCGGCAGTGATACCGGCGGTTCCATCCGTCAGCCTGCCGCATTTTGCGGAGTAACGGGACTGAAACCCACTTATGGCAGAGTGTCAAGATACGGCTTGGTGGCGTTTGCCTCCTCCCTCGACCAGATTGGCCCGATTGCCAAAAGTGCAAGAGATTGCGCGTATCTGCTGGACGCCATCACTTATGATGACGGACACGATATGACCCTTGCTAAAAACCTTTCTCCCCTCGGAGATATTTTTGATAAGGACATTAAAGGACTGCGTATCGGTCTTCCCAAGGAGTTTTTTGGGGAGGGAATCCATCCCGAAGTCAAGGAAGCAGTTATGCAGGCTGTTCTGAAATATAAAGAAATGGGATGCGAGATTGTAGATGTATCTCTGCCTTCTTTGCCGTATGCTATTTCTGCCTATTATCTGATTGCTTCCGCTGAGGCATCCAGCAATCTGGCGCGGTATGACGGCGTGAAATACGGGCACAGAAGTGCCGAAGGCGCCACTTTTGAACAAGTGCTCATTCATACCCGTAACGAAGGCTTTGGCGATGAGGTCAAGAGAAGAATATTGCTGGGTACTTATGCACTGAGCAGCGGCTACTTTGATGCTTATTATAAAAAAGCAACCCTGCTTCGCGAAAAAATTCGCAAAGAATATGAGAAAATTTTTGAGAGTTGCGATGTCATTTTGACGCCGACGGCACCCGACACTGCCTTTAAAATCGGCGAAAAGAGCGAAGACCCGACCCAAATGTATCTGGCGGACATCTGCACCGTCACCGTCAATATTGCAGGACTTCCTGCTATCAGCGTTCCTTGCGGATGCGACAGTCAGGGGATGCCCATCGGTATGAGTCTGGTCGGCAAAGCGTTTGACGAGGCAACCATTCTCAATCTGGCTGACAAGTATGAGCGTCAGTCACAGAGAATTTTAAATGATTATATGTTAAAAGACTAACTTTTAAAGGTGAATCGACGAAATTCACCACCGCACAACCGGGGAGTCAGCGGCACCCTGTACCACAAATCCGCTATAGTGGGGCAGCCCCTTATGCGACCGCACCGACCGCAATCGGAAACCTTTGGGTTTTGCTGAGAAGCAGGTCCGTCGCAATATCATCCTGTGAACCATGTCAGGCGGGGAACCGAGCAGCATTAAGCAGGGCGTGATATGTGCCGACGGT
>JAZRAZ010000191.1:0-7329 GCA_045634825.1 Eubacteriales bacterium
GTGCCGGTGCTCCTTATTGTTTCGGCAAAAATGGAAGAAATCTTATCAAATTGTTCTTGCATTTTTTTGTTCTCCTTTTTAATATTGAAGGCAAATGCCCTCGGTTTATTGTATGAAAAAACCTCTCCTGTGTGCATAATACAGGAGAGGTGATGGTTTATGAAAAAAACGTTTTTGATTGGTGCGATAGGATATGGGCTTTTGGAGATATTGTGGCGCGGTCGCACTCATATAAGTATGCTTTTGACGGGTGGGGTTTGTCTTTGTGCGATGAAAAAGATTTGTTCGTTTCGGCGTGCGGTGGTGCGAAATGCCTTGCGGTGTACCGCGTTTATCACTTTGATGGAATTTCTGGTGGGACTGATAGTGAACAAACTTTTCTCTTTAAAAGTCTGGGATTATTCAAAAGAGAGGGGCAATATCTTAGGACAGATTTGCCCCAGATTTTCAGTGGCGTGGTTTGCGCTTTCCTTGCCGGTGGCGTTTTATTTTCGGGGTAAAAACAGGCGCATTTCCTTGAGTGTTAGCGCACCGCTGAAAAATATAAATAACACAAAAACGGCACCGTAAACGACCCCTGCCAGCCAAAAAGACGAGATATAAAGACTTAAAATATGGGACAGTGCAACCGCTGATAAGGGCAAAAGCACTCCTTGAAGCCAGGGGGCTTTGCACTCGGTTTTTCGTATCAGTCGGCGCAGTCCAAGCAGTGCCACCGAAGCATTGGAGATGATCATAATCAATAAAAATCCACTTAGTCCCATACGAGACAACAGCAAAAATACCAGCGTTATGCGCAAAAGAGAATCGCTGGTGCTGTACCTGAGAGATGCCAGTTGTTCACCCGTGCCTTTGAGAAGGGCATCGGTGATGCAATCAAGATACATAAAGGGAATGACGGGGGCAAGGCTTTTTAAAATATTTGCCACGCTTTGCGAGCCGTAGATCATCATCGCAATCGGTTGGGCAAATCTGAAAAAAACACCGCCCATAAAAATTGAAAATATAAAGGTAACTTTTAAGGTGCGACGGGTGAGTAGTTTGATTTTGTCGGTTTGATGCAGTGCCGCGGCGGTGGTGAGTTCCGGTACCAGAAGTCCTGCAAGAGAGGAAAGAAAGGAGGAGGGAAACATAATCAGGGGAAGAGCCATTCCTTTGAGAGAACCAAAATCCCGCAGGGCATCGCTTCGGTTTGTAAATTTGCTGAGCTCTATGGGCACCAGCAGATTTTCAGTGGTATGCAGGGTGGAGGAGATGTATTTTCCTGCCGCGATTGGCAGTTGAATGGGCAAAAAACGGGCGTAAATATTTTTGGTGTTTTTGCCGCCGCTGTGCAGACGGGAAAGGTCTGCCCAATAAAATATGAGCAAAAGACCTGCCGCTGTCGCTTCACTTAAAATGTTGCCGATAAACACAACATTCAGCGGATTTGCCGCGCCCTTGATGAGCAGTGCCACACTGCCGATGCGTACCGCTTGTTCTGCTATCTGCGCTATGCAGGAGGCGCCCACTCTTGCCACACCGAGAAAGTATCCGTTAAAGCAAGCAGAGGCAGACATAAAGGGCAGTCCCATAGCGAGCAACCGAATCCCTGCCGCCGCGGCAGGTTCTTTGATGAAACGCACGGCAATCACGGGGGCACCGATATACATTACCACCCCTACCGCCGCGCCGATTCCCATACTCCAGGCAAGAGAAAAGCGCATAATTTTCTGCACACCTTGTCTGCCACCTGTGACAGTCTGGTCGCTGACAAGCCGTGTCACTGCCATAGAAACACCCGCCACGGCGAAAGCACTGCCCAGCATATAGACCGACAAAATGAGTTGGTAGAGTCCCATACCTTCTTCGCCCACTTTGGCACTGATGAAAACGCGGTACGCCATTCCCGCCGCGCGTAGTGCGGCACCTGTCAGCGTCAGCCACAATGCCCCTTTGATGAATTTACCTTTTGCCATATTCTCCACCTCTTTTTTGAAAATATATGGGCATTGATACCAAAAAATGAAAAAAGGGTTGTAAATTTGCTAAAAATAATATAAAATATATAATGTGTAAAACTATAAATTTTTATTTGAAGTTTATGGACGGAGGATAAGACATATGATTCAACTGAAAAATCACAATGGCGAGATTTCTGTCAGCGAAAATGTGTTTGCAACCATCGTTGGTACGGTAATCAATAATTGCTTTGGTGTGGTCGGTATGGCTGCGGCAAGCGCGAAAGACGGAATCGTTTCTCTTTTGAAAAAAGAAAATTATAACCGCGGTGTTAAAGTCAGTGCTGAAAATGAGCAACTGATTTTAGAGTTGCATATCATCGTTTCTTACGGGGTCAATCTGCCTGCCATCAGTCGCAGTATTGTAGCAGAGACCAAATATGCCGTTGAACAAAAGACGGGCTTTAAGGTTAAAAAAGTCACCGTTTGTATTGACGCGATGAAAACAAATGAGGAGAAAAAATAAATGATTAACGGTAATTTACTGCGGGATATGTTTATATCCGGCTCGCATAATATCTGCAATCAAAAAGAGCCTGTTAATGCGCTCAACGTTTTTCCCGTTCCTGACGGAGATACGGGCACCAATATGGGTATGACCATTACCGCTGCAGAAAGAGAACTTTCCCTGCATACCGATAAAACGGCAGGCGAAATTGCCAAAATTGCCGCGGGTGCTCTGCTCAAAGGTGCAAGAGGCAACAGCGGTGTTATTTTGAGCCTGCTGTTCCGCGGATTTTCCAAGGGACTGGAAGGCTGTGAAGAAGCGGATGGTAAGGCGATTGCCGCGGGATTTGATGCCGGTGTTAAGGCCGCGTATCAGGCGGTTATGAAGCCGACCGAGGGCACTATTCTGACAGTTGCGCGTGTTGCCGCTGAAAAAACAAACGAATTTGCAAAGCAAAATAACGATGCCCTTGCGGTACTTGAATACTATATTGAACAAGCCGAGGACACACTCAATCAGACCCCCGAAATGTTGCCCGTTCTCAAGCAGGCAGGCGTTGTAGATGCCGGCGGTAAGGGCTTTCTGGTGATTTTAGAGGGTATGCTTCATACGCTGAAAACCGGTGAGATTATCCCCGGCGGCGAGGAAGTCCAGACTCCCGAAACTGTTGATTTTGCAGACTTTAATAAATTTGATACAGAGGAAATCGTATTTGCCTACTGTACCGAATTTATCATCAATAAAGACCAGGGCAAAAAGAAAAAGGTGTCTGCCCTTCGTTCCTATCTTGAGAGTATCGGTGACTGTGTTGTGGCAGTAGAGGATGAGGAAATCATCAAAGTACACGTGCATACCAACCACCCGGGACGAGCCATTGAGGAAGCACTCACCTTTGGTGCTCTTGCTACCTTGAAAGTCGAGAATATGAAGTTACAGCACGAGGCAAATATGGCTGCCCAAAAACCCGAAGAACCCAAGGAAATGAAACCTTTTGCTTTCGTTTCGGTTTGTGCGGGTGAGGGTATCACCGGTGTCTTTAAGGATTTGGGGATTGATGAGATTGTCGGCGGCGGTCAGACAATGAATCCCTCTACCGAGGATATTTTGGCGGCAGTTGAGCGCGCTCCCAGTGATACAGTGTTCGTTCTGCCCAACAACAAAAATATCATTCTTTCTGCCGAACAATGTGTGGAACTCACCGAAAAACAGGTTATTATCATTCCCACCCGTACCATTCCGCAGGGAATTACGGTAATGCTTGCTTTCTCGCCTGAGCAGACCACCAAAGAAAACGAGGAAGCGATGAAAGAGGCGGTCGGTAATGTTAAGACCGCACATATCACCTATGCCGCGCGTGACAGTGTGTTTGACGGACAGGAGATTAAAGAAGGTCAACTGCTGGGACTTTTGGAAAACAAAGTTTCCTTTGTAGAGGACGATATGATTAGTCTGGCTGCCAAATTGATGGAGCCGATGATTGATGAATATACTTCCTATATTTCTCTCTTTTACGGTGAGGGCACCGATGCCGAGCAGGCAGAAGCGGTGCGCGCTCGCGTACAGGAAATGGTGCCCGACGCTGAAGTGGTAACACTGGAGGGCGGTCAGCCGGTATATTCTTATATTATTTCAGTAGAGTAATTTTTAAAAAACGAAAGAAGGTGTCACTATGAGTAAGAAAACCATCATTACCATCAGCCGTACCTATGGCTCCAACGGAAAAGGAATCGGCAAAATTCTTGCAGAACAACTGGGATACAATTTTTATGACAAAAGTATTATGAAAATCGCCAGTGAAAAGACAGGGATGGTAGAGGATTTTTTTAAAAGTGACCGTTCTCCCCGTTCCTCTTTGTTGTATTCCATAGCGATGGGATTTTACAGTGGGCAGGGTGTGCCGATTCAATATAATGATTCTTTGTCCGATGACCGTTTGTTTGAAGTACAAAGTGAGATTATCAGAGAAAAGGCAGACGAGGGCAACTGTGTATTTGTCGGTCGTTGCGCGGGCTATATTCTGCGTCAGTATGACAACTGCATCAACATCTTTATAGATTCAGATATGGAGGAGCGTATTGCTCGTATTGCAGAGCGCAAGGGACTCGACGAGGCTTCTGCCAAAAAGTTGATTGCGAAAACCGACAAAAAGCGCCGGGTATATTATGAATACTATACCGGTCGCGCCTGGGGCAACTGCACCAATTTTGACCTTTGTATCAATACCTCAAAAGTGGGTCAAGACGGTGCTGTGGAACTCATTAAAAATATGCTGGAACTTGCAAACAAAGAATGAATTTGTTTGTGATAGAAAAAATGCGCCCGCTGGTAACACCGCTTCTTGCCTGGTATGACCTTGCAAAGCGGGAAATGGCGTGGCGAGATAAAGTTTCTCCCTATCGAACTTGGGTATCTGAAATTATGTTGCAGCAAACCAGAGTAGAAGCGGTACGCGCCTACTTTGACAGGTGGATGCAAGCCTTGCCTGATGTTGCCTCGCTTGCGGCGGCAGACAGTGAGGAAATACACAAACTCTGGGAGGGACTGGGATATTATTCCCGTGTACGAAATCTTCAAAAGGCCGCCCGTATCGTTTGTGACGATTACGGCGGCTTTTTGCCAAATGATAAGAAAGCACTTTTGAAGTTGCCGGGTATTGGGGAATATACGGCGGGCGCCATCTTGTCGATTGCCTTCGGGCAAAAAGCGGCAGCGGTGGATGGAAATGTCATTCGTGTATTTGCCCGTTTTTTAAATATTGATACAGTGATAACCGACGATAAAAACAAACGCGCGCTCGGAGAGGCAATCGAGGAGATTATGCCTGCAGAGCGCACCGGTGATTTTACGCAGGCACTCATGGAACTGGGGGCGCTGGTATGTTTGCCGGGCAGTCCGAAGTGCGATAGTTGTCCGATACGAAATCTGTGTCAAGGCTATCAGGCGGGCACTGCCGCAGAGCTCCCCAAATTACCGCCCAAACCCGAAAAACAAAAACAAAAGATGACGGTTTGTGTCCTCAAAGACGGAGAGGATGTTTTTCTCCGTAAGCGCGGGGAAACGGGATTGCTTGCCGGACTTTGGGAGCCGTGGCACTGTGAGGGATATCCGGAGTTGCCCGAACTGAAAGAGCGTCTTGTCGGTGAGGGCATTACGGTAAAAAATATCACAAAAATAGGGCACCGTCACCACATCTTTACCCACAAGCGTTGGGAGATGGAGGGATATCTTGTCGAGTGTGACAAGGCGCCCCACTTTGTGCGCGTTACTCCAAAAAAACTGCAGACGGAATATGCTTTGCCCAAAGCGTTTTCGGGATTTTTTAAGGAAAAAGAGTGAGAAAAATGAAAGGGAATTCTTTTAAAATGATGCGGCGGTTTTTGCCGTATTTCAGTAAATACAAATGGATACTGCTGACAGACTTGTTTATGGCAAGTCTGACAACGGTGTGCGAATTGGTGCTTCCCCTCATCGTGCGCGAGATTACAGGGCGTGCTACCGCCGAGGTAATGAGTCTGACGGCTGATTTTATTTTAAAGGTCGGACTGCTGTATATGGTGCTTCGTCTGGTGGATACCGTCGCACAGTTCTATATGAACTCGGTGGGACACATTATGGGTGTATATATGGAAAAAGATATGCGCCGTGATTTGTTTGCCCATCTGCACAAGTTGTCCTTTTCCTATTACGACAATACCAAGGTCGGCACCATTATGTCCCGCATCACCAATGATTTGTTTGATGTGACGGAGTTTGCCCACCATTGTCCCGAAGAATTTTTTATTGCAGGAATAAAAATCATTGTCGGCTTTATAATGCTTGGTTCCTTTAATATCTGGCTGACCTTGATTATCTTTGCCATTTTGCCCTTTATGCTCGTTTTCACCCGTATCTTTAACAAACGGATGCGTAAGGCGTTTAAAGACAGTCGCGCCCAGACGGGTGAACTCAATGCGGCGGTGGAGGATTCCCTGCTGGGAGTTCGGGTCGTCAAGAGTTTTGCAAGGGAAGAGTTGGAAAAAGAAAAATTTAAAAAAGGAAATCTGCTCTTTACCGCCATTCGCAAGCGTGCCTATTTTGCGATGGCAGGGTTTCACGGTACCACCCGACTCTTTGACGGTATTATGTATATCGCGGTGGTGATGGTCGGCGGACTGTTTTTAATTAACCGCGGCATCACGATTGCCGATTATACGGCATATCTTTTGTATGTTTCTACACTGCTCACTTCGGTGCGCCGTATTGTTGAGTTTGCCGAGCAATTTCAGCGCGGTATCACGGGGATTGAACGCTTTGTGGAAATTATGGATCAACCCGTTGAAATTACCGATGCGCCTGATGCAAAAGAGATGCAAAATGTGCGCGGTGAAATTGAGTTTTGCGATGTTTCCTTCCGTTACGGTGAAAAGGGAGAGGATATTCTTAAAAATCTTACCCTTAGTATTCGGGCAGGGGAGAATGTGGCGCTGGTCGGGCCTTCGGGCAGCGGTAAGACCACTCTTTGCAACTTGATTCCTCGTTTTTATGAAATTTACGAGGGTGAAATCCGCATAGACGGTGCGGATAATCGGAGTTACACCATAGAATCCTTGCGCCGTAACATCGGAGTGGTACAACAAGATGTCTATCTCTTTTCCGGCTCGGTCAGAGAGAATATTCTCTACGGCAGACCGGATGCCGATGATGAGGATATGATAAAAGCGGCACGGCTTGCCGGAGCGCACGATTTTATTATGAATCTGCCCGAGGGGTATGATACCTATGTCGGTGAGAGAGGGCTGAAACTGTCGGGTGGACAGAAGCAACGCATTTCCATCGCGCGTGTATTTTTGAAAAATCCGCCGATATTGATTTTGGATGAAGCCACCAGCGCACTGGATAATG
>JAZRAZ010000192.1:0-5703 GCA_045634825.1 Eubacteriales bacterium
AACATCTTCTCTTGCAAAATACAGTTCGCTACTGTAAATAGGTGCTTCAATAACATTATTGGCCGAAGGAAATACATAAGCATCGCCTTTAGATGTGGTAATAATACCATCCGTTTTCTCTGCTGCATTATCAAAAATAGTAGTAACTGCATCGGTCATCGCATCTCTGGTATATTCATCGTCAACATTATATGCAGGATACGGTTCTGAACCTAGTGTTGAGAAAGAATAGTTGTCTACTCCAACATTCGATGCCTCTTTAACAAACTTAGATGCAATTTCCATCATTGCTGTCGGGCGGAAAAGATAATGAGGAGTACGATTTTTGTCAGCACGGTTCAATGATACGATAAACGGGAATAATGCTATAGGAGATAAATCAAGTCCATAAACAGTTGAATTAATTTTAGTATATGAACCGGAAGAACCAAAGAAATTAACTAAATCAACATCAAATTGAAGCGGTACTTCTAATTCTTTTGCGATTTCTATCAGTTTCTTAGCACCATTTTTTCCACCTAATTTTGATTCAGGAGCAAATTTGGTGCTTACAGAATCTTCCAGTCCCCCATTGTTCCAGCCAATCATACCGCAAATCATATTGTCTACACCCAAATCCGACAAATTAGTTAAAATACCCTCTGCCTGCTTGAATGTAGTCATAGAATCTACACCGACATATGGAATACCGAGAAAATGTTTGGTTCGCTTATATGCACCAATTAAAGTTACATTCATTGGTGTGCCGGCGTCCGCTGATAATTCGGTCATACCCAAATCTTGAGTCAAATATTGACGGTATTTTTTAGCCATACCAATGTAATCAGCATCATCTCCCGTCAAGGGATAAACTCTCATCTTAAAGTTTGCGGGTAATATATCCGAATAATAAACGCCTGCTCCGGTAGTACCTGCTCCGGTACGTCTTGTTTGAGAATCACGAATTTTAATTGTCGGATAAATAAAGTTATAACTATTGAGCATTCCGGAACAATATGCCTTCAGTGTTACATTAGCCTCACTTTGAGTCATAACAGAAAGATAAGCATTATTATTCTTTTTAATGCCATATACAGGTAAATGAATTGCTTCCGTTAAATCAACACCATAACTGGTTTCATTAATACCTGATCCAACTGTGGGATCTTTAGAATAGACAAAGCCATCGTAAACATTAACATTGTGGAACTGTTGATTAAACTTCATCAACGAACCCATACCATCCGGCAATAGAATATAACCTTCATCCTTGGGGTTTCCGGCGCCAAACATCTGCATCATACCAATGCTCAGAATTCTATTCTCTGAAAGTTCACTGATACAATCAATAAGCAATTCAATTTCAAGATAATCCTCTTTAAGCGTCAGCATAACCGGAATAATAAAGCCTGTATCATCAGAGTCAAAAAAGTATGATATGATTTGGCTTTCACCATATGTTTCTGTAAAAACATTTGCTTCTAAAGAGGTGATTTCATATGTTTTGAAATCTGCAGTAATGTAATTAACGGATAATTGAATTTCCGCGAGTTTTTTAGTTTCAGCATTTGAAACATTGTCTTGCTCACTATCCAAGGGATTTGAAAAGAATAGTGAGGAATTTTTCTTGTTTTCTAATGCATACTCGCCGGTCGAATAATCGAGGTATAGTGCAAGATTTTTATTTTCCGATACTTTCTCATAACTCTCGGGTAATGCATAAGATTCAGAACTTACAAATAAATCAGGATTCACTTTTTGTGAAATAACTGTTTCATCGGTAGATTCAGGAGCATCTACAGTTTCATCATTTGTAATATCCTCATCTGCAAATGCAAAAACAGAAAAAAGCGAAACAAACATCAGGACTGCAAGGAGCAGTGATATTATTTTTTTAGTTTTAAACATATGTACTCCCTCCTATCCTTGTGCTCTGAGTGAAAGTTCTGTGTATATTGTCATTATAAATGTAAATAACTGTTGTAACAAAATCAAAAACAAATATACCAAAAAGAAGATAATAGCCATTGCCACAACAGATAGCAACATACACCAAATGGTTTTACTCATAGAATAATTGTGCAAGCGCTTCATAGAAAACGTAAGCAATGATAAAAACCATAACCAAGCGCAAACATTAACCATATTTATGAATACATATTCATCAGATGTTACTACATTGGAAAATATAGTATCGAACACTTTGTAAACTGTTAACGGGGTCAAACAATAACATGTATATATGTATATGTTAGCCATATTACCCTCGCCTTCCAGCAAGGTACACAGGGCCCAGTTACCAACAACAAAAAGTAAAACTATAACGCAAGAACGCAATAAAACATTCAATAAATTGAAATCATCGGCTTTGGCAGTGTTGAAAAGAAATCCCTTTCCGACAGTAACCATAATTTCAGAAATTGTAAAAAGTATCAAAAGTACCGTCGCCCAAAATACAGAGCCATTACCCTTTTCTTTCATTTCATCAACGGTATCAATTGGATGGGTTAATATCAATAACGGATTTTTCTTGTTTTTCTCACGCTCATATAAATTTATAAAAATCTTTTTAATGGTGTTCAAGAATTTCATTATTGATCACCACCCTTCCGTACTTTTATTTTATCAATAATTTTATGTCCCCACTTTTTCAAAACGATCCAAATCGCAAGGAGTAAAATTACTATTAAAATCACCCAAGTAAAATTAGCTCTGATTACATCGTCACGATAAAGTTTATAGGTTCTGGAATAATTATTACGGTCATTACCGAGTTTGAACTCATCCAAAGCATCTTTATAATTTCCGCGCAAATAATGTACTTTCCCGAGGCCAATATGTGCCAGTTCAGAATTGGCATCATATTTCAAGACAGTTTCCCAAGGCCCTTGAGCCTCATCGTATTTGCCTTGATTATAATATCCAACAGCGGCATGAAGATCTTCACCAAAATCAGAAAGTTCAAAAATCGTAATGGCACCAACACTGGAGTCAATCACAACAGTCTTTTTGCCCAATTTTATTACAGCCGATGGACTGGTGAGCAAACCTTCTTGAATTTGATTAATTTGATTACCCTTATTTCCATATACGAAAATCAGGTTTCCTTCCTTATCGTATTCAAAAACTCTGCCAAGGTTACTATCAAGCAAGGTGAAAAATCCATCATTGTCTAAACAAATATCCGCAAAAACATTACTTTCGCCTTGAGTAGAACGAGTAATCAAGTCGCCATAGTTTGAAGAAAGGGCGTCGCTTTGTTTACAGGTACTTTTTTGCAACGGATCCAAAATATTCTTACCTTGGAAATTCAACTTATAAACTTCGCCGGTAGAAGCCTCATTGGATGCAACCATAGTAAAGATAAATCCGTTTTCATCGACAGTCATATTTGAAAATTCACTGGGAACATATGTGGCAAAATAATCATCCACTGAATTACCACCAATTACACGATAAATATTTCTCCAATAAATATTCAAGTAGTCAACAACCGAAAGCTCTACCTCAGGAGCACCAAAAAATCTTACAAAAGAACCTTTGGTGTCAAACTCCATAATACCGTCCGTGCTACCTTTTGAGATAACAAAAATAGAACCGTTGATACCAATACCAAGTTTTTGAGGACGATATGTAAACGACTCATTTACATATTGTTGCGGAGGGGCACCAAAAATTAGCACCACTTGCCCATTCATATCCATCTTAAGAACGCGGAATGAATCAGGGTCACACAAATAGATATAACCCTTGTTATCCATGCAAATACCGGATGCATTTCGTACATCAAGCAGTTCGCCTTTTAAGCCAATGAATTTTTCAATTATTTTTACAAGTTTGAAATTTTTATCCAGAATTATGATTCTGGAACGAGAATCAGCAGCACCACTGTCTACAATGAAAATTTGTTCATCCTTAGAAAGATACATATCTGAAGGATTGACAAATTCATCAATGCCAACATCGGAGCCAAACAAAACCTTTTGGGGAATATATCCGGCGGGGCCGTTTACAATTTCACCAAAGTAATCGAAGTTATATGCTGTATAAGGGATATATGCAAAAGCAGTAGTTGACACAAGCATACCAATGACTATCATTGAAATAATGAGAGAAATAAATTTATTGATTTTTCTGTTCATATCATTTCCCTCCTAACCCTTAATACCGGCATGTGACATTGTTTTAACTGTACTACTTTGCGCAAATATAAAGAATATAATTGCAGGAACCATCATTATAATGGATGCCGCATATGCCTCACCGGCACGGCTGACACTACCTACTGCAGTAATTTGGCTCAAAGCGGCAGGAAGTGTTTTTAATGTTTCAGTATAAATATAAGATGACGATGTAGCGTTCCAGTTACGTTGGAATGCAAAAATTGCAAGTGTCATCCAAGCAGGCTTAACGCAAGGCATTACAATATTCCAAAGAATTGTCCACTCGCTTGCGCCATCGATCTTACACGCTTCAATCATAGCCTTCGGAATTGAATCCATATTCTGCTTCAATAGGAACACGCCCATTGTGGCACCGATTTCAGGTAACCAATAAGCCAAATATGAATCAATTATGCCCAAATAAGACATAACCAGATATGCAGGAACCTCCAATACTGCCGAATGGAACAACAACGCCCAAACCACAATATTAAAGATTAATTTCTTGCCCGGAAACGTATTTTTGGCCAAAGGATATGCACACATAGCAGCCGCTAAAATATGAATGACCGTACCAACAATCGTATTTAATACAGAGTTAAATACATATCTGGAAAAAGGTACCCAAGAAGACGATGTTAAATCAAACAACTGAGAAAAGTTTGCAAGTGTTGGTTGTTTAACAAAGAAACGAGGCGGAAAGATAAACAATTCATTATAGGGTTTAAATGCCTGTAGGACAGCATAAATTAAGGGAAGCGCCATAATGAATCCATACAACAACAATAATAAATATGTAGTAATATCACCCATGATGGCTATTTTATTTTTTCTAAGCTTTGACATAGTTCTTTTCCACCTCCTTATTCATCAGAATATCTCTTCAGTAAGAGATTAACAACATACTTAAATCCAAGCATCATTACAAACAAGACAACAGACAAGGCTGCCGAGTAGCCCATTTCAAAACGGGTATGTGCAAAGTCAGAAACATGCAAAACAATGGTGTGTGCCGCATAATCAACTGACGGGAAGCCAACCAGTGCTGATGAAATGGCACCAACAGAAAAGGCAGTTGAAATTTGCATAACCGCACTAAACATCAAGGAAGGCCCCATCTGAGGCAATGTAATATAAATAAGTTCTTGGAATCTGTTTCTGACACCGTCAATAGCGCCGGCTTCATTAAGTGCAGGATCAAGATTTTGCAGACCTGCGACTAAAGCAAGGAATCCTGTTCCCAAACTACACCACAACTGTACAATAATTACTATAGTAAGCATATAATTCTTATCAGCAAGCCATTGAATTGGTTCTGAAATAACATTGAGTTGCATCAATGTAGAATTAAGCAAACCGTACATATCACCGGAAAACACATATTGGAAAATAAAATAAATGTTAGCAAGTGTGGGTGCATAAAAAAGTACAGTAAAAAATGCACGACCGACCGGTGGTAAATCATTGATAAACCAAGCAAAAATGAAACACAAGATGTATCCAACCGGTCCGGTAATAATTGCAAACTCGATGGTGTTTTTAAGAGCAATCAAAAATACAT
>JAZRAZ010000193.1:0-1015 GCA_045634825.1 Eubacteriales bacterium
GGGTATACACCTTTTGTATGTGCCCCGGCGGATCTGTCGTAGGTGCCGCAAGTGAGGAAAATATGGTAGTGACCAACGGAATGAGTTTTCACGCACGCAAAGGTCAAAATGCCAATGCTGCCCTATTGGTCGATGTCCGACCCGATGACTACGGAGGTGACCATGTACTGAGCGGTATGTACTTTCAAAGAGAACTGGAGCGCGCGGCGTTTCGGGCAGGCGGTGGCAATTATAACGCCCCCTGCCAGCGTTTAGAGGACTTTTTAAATCATCGTGCTTCCACTACTTTTGGCGCTGTCAAACCCACCTATTTGCCCGGCGTAACTCCTTCGGATTTAGATACGGTACTACCCTCATTTGTTTGTGAATCAATGCGGGAGGCACTGCCGGTATTTGCACGCAAAATTCGCGGATATGATTTGCCCGATGCACTGCTTACAGGAGTTGAAAGTCGCACTTCCTCCCCTGTCCGTTTGCTCAGAAACGAAGAAGGACAAAGCACACTGGAGGGTCTGTATCCCGCAGGAGAAGGTGCTGGATATGCTGGTGGCATTATGTCTGCCGCTGTAGATGGCATTAAAACTGCGCTCAAAATCATAGATAAATTAAAAGATTAAAACACTCTGCCTTTGAAGCATCAAAGGCAGAGTGTTTTTATATACTCAGTTTTTGATAAATGTCTTGAATGTCCTCTTGCCGTGGGGGTAAAGATGACTCCGTCAGACAAGCTGCACTGCCGAATACCACGGACAGTTTCAGTTTTTCTTTGGACGACCTTTCAAGATAATGCGCGGCAAGGAATCCTGCAATACTGCTATCTCCTGCGCCGACTGTGGATAACGGGGAAATCTTGGGCGATTTGCAAATAAACTCGCCTTCTGCATTTACAAGTACAGCCCCTTTGGCACCCAGACTGACCATAACATTGGCAATGCCCTTGTTGTAAAGTTCTGCTGCAACGCCGAGTGCATCATCGAGGGTGTCGATTTCTCTGCCACAATACGCTACGACCTCC
>JAZRAZ010000194.1:0-2372 GCA_045634825.1 Eubacteriales bacterium
ATTACGCCGGCAAGTTTGGAAACCTCCATAGAGTGATTGAGTACATTCTGACCGTAACTGGTACGATACTTCTGACGACCCAGCAGTTTAATCATCTCGGGATGCAGTCCGTGTACACCTGTTTCAAAGGTAGCACGCTCACCCTCTTTTTTGATGATAACATTGAGTTCTTTTTTACATCTTTCAACCGTTTCTTCAATTCTGCCGGGATGAATACGACCGTCGCTGATGAGTTTCTCAACCGTCATACGAGCAATCTCGCGACGAATGGGATTAAAGGATGAAAGGGTAATGGCTTCGGGAGTATCGTCGATAATAATATCAACACCCGTAATGTTTTCCAGAGACCTGATGTTTCTGCCTTCACGACCGATAATGCGTCCCTTCATCTCATCGCTTGGCAGGGCGATGGTGCTGACGGTAGCCTCAGTCACGTAGTCTGCGGCACATCTCTGAATCGCCGCGGCAATAATATTCTTTGCCTTTTCGTCAGCCTCCTCTTTAAAGCGTTCCTCATACTGAGAAACTTTGGCGGCAAGTTCGTGAGTCAGTTCACTTTCCAAAGCGGCAAACAGTTCGTGTTTGGCAGTTTCGATACTGTATCCACTGACTTTTTCCAGCATATTCAGTTGTGCTCTTTTAATATCTTCTACCTCTGCTTGCAGTTTTTCTACTGCCGCAGTTTTGTTTGCAAGTATCTCTTCTTTTTTCTCGAGATTATCGGATCTTTTTTCTAAATTTTCTTCTCTCTGTAAC
Organism: Eubacteriales bacterium; assembly: GCA_045634825.1. Classification (GTDB taxonomy): domain Bacteria; phylum Bacillota; class Clostridia; order Oscillospirales; family QAKW01; genus Firm-08. The sequence goes on from JAZRAZ010000194.1 coordinate 757, forward strand.
AGACGATTTTCTTGATTTTTAATCTCGGAACGACGCTCTTTGAATTCTTTTTCCTGCTCGACGCGTTCTTTATGTAATATCTCGCGAGATTCCAGCATCGCTTCCTTTTTCTTGGTATCTGCTGTTTTTATTGCTTCATTGACAATACGCGTTGCTTCCATTTCGGCAGAACCGATGGTCTTTTCAGAAACGCTTTTTCTATATAAAAAGCCTGCAATAAATGCAACAAATCCAACTACAATCGCCACAATTACAGGAATCAGTATGTCCCACATACAGTTTTCCTCCTTGTGTTTTATTTGGACTTTTTTGTTGCCTGACGGTGTGGCTCACTTATCACCGTCAACACAATGTGCGCCCAGCGCACTTTATAGAATACTATGCTGCCACATAGTATATAGCCAACATAATTATAGTACTATTTTTTATACAAAATGTCAAGTTAAAGACTTTACTTTTTTGTTAAATTTGTGTAACAAATGCGCTCAATATGGGTACATTTTCCGCTTTGCTCATCCATTTCGGCAACGATACCACATAAAATGCACTTGCCTTTGGCATCTTTGGTTTTTTGGCGAAGTTCTGCTTGTCCCCAGTATTTAAAATTGTGAATGGCAGTGGTAATATCTTTGCCGAGAATACTGTGCTCCACTCCCGTCATACCAATATCGGTAATGTATCCCGTTCCCTTGGGTAAAATGGTTTCGTCGGCGGTCAGCACATGGGTGTGGGTTCCGAATACCAGTGAAACCCTACCGTCCAGAAAATAACCCATCGCCTTCTTTTCACTGCTTGCCTCGGCGTGAAAGTCTACCACAATAATATCCCGCGGGGTCGCAATTTTATCCAGCAACTCCTCGGCACAGACAAAGGGATTTTCGTTCTCGGGTAAATACAACATTCCCTGCAGATTGATGACCAGCAAATCTCTTTTTTGCCCTTCCAGACGGTACCAACCGCGGCCGAAGGTATTGCCGAAATTATAGGGGCGCAGTAGCATTGGCATCTCCTCCAACACCTCTCCTGCCGCCGCTTTTTGCAGAGAATGATTGCCCCCTGTTATCACATCGGCACCCGCGGAAAGTATTTCTCTCATACTTTTCTCGTCTATTCCGTTGCCGATGGCGGCATTCTCGCCGTTGACAATGATAAAATCGGGTTTATATTCGCGTTTGAGTGCGGGTAATGTTTCAAATAACATTTCCCGTCCTTCTGCAGAAACGATATCTCCGATACACATAATTTTCATAATTTAAAAAATCCTTCTCCCCAAATTTCTGTTGCACGCAGTACCATCACAAAAGCGTGAGGGTCTTTTTGAGCGATACTGCTTTGAAGCAGTGCTGCCTGACGGTCGGTGACCGCACACATCAGAATATCTTTTTCTTTCTGTGAGTAACTGCCCCTCCCTTGCAGATGGGTGCATCCTCTTTCTAAAACACAATGAATCTGCTCTGTCACCTGGGCGGGATGCTCGGTAATAATAATTGCCATTTTTCCTTTGGAGCGCCCCTCCAGAAAATTATCAAACACCAGCGTATAGACAAAAATCATCAATACTGAATACAGTCCGATTTGAATGGACCTGAATATCAGCGCACCTGCCAGCACCACCA
>JAZRAZ010000195.1:0-4935 GCA_045634825.1 Eubacteriales bacterium
ATATTTATATATTGAATTTTCACAAATTCTCTTAAAACAATTTTGTATAACAGTTTCATTATGACATAGGTATTTTCCTGTTTGATAATCAATTAGTATCTCATTTTTATTTCCAAGACTGACACTGCAAGCTCTATTAAGGCGTAAACGTATTTCGTGTATACTGTTCTGTTTTTCATCCGAAAAATGAGAAAGTGATTCATAAACATCTCGAGGTAAATATTTTTCGATTTTTGTAAGACTGCTCACCACAAGTTGTCCCCTCCTTTCCATACATACATATTTTTGATATTGTTTGTTTAGAACAAGCATTTGCAAGATTGTCCATAAAATTTTAAATCGTATGACACTATACTTGACATAATAAAAACAAATGGTATAATTACAATGTGTTTATATTTATAGGAGGTTTCTATATGAAAACCAATATTCCGGAAATATTCGGCAGTAAAGTTTTTAATGACCATATAATGAAAGAGCGTTTAACCTCTGAGGCATACAACGCTTTAAAGAAAACCATTCAGGACGGCAAGAGTTTAAATCTTGATCTTGCAAATGAAATTGCTACTGCCCTTAAGGATTGGGCAACAGAAAACGGCGCAACCCACTTTACCCATTGGTTTCAGCCGATGACCGGTATCACCGCCGAAAAACATGATAGTTTTATCTCACCTGATGGTGCTGGTAGTGTTATTATGGAGTTTTCAGGGAAAGAACTCATCAAAGGTGAATCTGATGCCTCCAGCTTCCCTTCCGGCGGATTACGAGCAACATTTGAAGCAAGAGGATATACGGCATGGGATCCAACCTCATACGCGTTTATTAAGGACGATACTCTTTGTATTCCAACTGTTTTTTGCTCATACAGTGGTGAATCGTTAGACAAAAAAACACCGCTCTTACGTTCAATGGAAGTAATCAATAAGCAAGCAATGCGTATTTTAAACTTGTTTGGTAACGAAACCAATGCTACACGTGTAATTACTACAGCAGGTGCTGAGCAAGAATACTTTTTGATTGATAATTCTGTATATGAAGCAAGAGAAGACCTTGTTTTGTGCGGTAGAACTCTCTTTGGAGCCAAACCGCCCAAAGGTCAGGAAATGGACGACCATTATTACGGAACGATTAAACCACGTGTTTCGGAATATATGAAAGACCTCGATAATGAACTTTGGAAACTTGGTATTTTATCTAAAACAAAACACAATGAAGCAGCTCCTGCTCAACACGAAATGGCTCCTATTTTCACAAATACCAATATTGCGTGCGATCATAATCAGTTGACAATGGAAATTATGAAAAAAACCGCCGCAAAGCATAATATGACCTGCCTTTTGCACGAAAAGCCATTTGATGGCGTTAATGGCAGCGGAAAACACAACAACTGGTCTATTGGAACCAATACCGGTTTAAATCTTTTGGAACCCGGTGATTCTCCGATGGAAAACGCACAATTCCTGCTGTTTTTCTGTGCTGTAATCAAAGCAGTTGATGAATATCCTGAACTTCTTAGAATTTCGGTAGCAAGTGCAGGAAATGACCATCGTCTTGGCGGTTACGAGGCTCCGCCATCCGTTGTTTCAATTTTTATTGGTGATGAACTGCAAGAGATATTGGATGCAATTGAAAATAATGCTGATTATGCAAAAAAAGATGCCGAGGTTTTAAGAATCGGTGTGCATACTTTACCGAAATTTCCCAAAGATACTACCGACCGTAATCGTACTTCCCCCTTTGCTTTTACAGGCAACAAATTTGAATTTAGAATGCTCGGTTCAAACTTCTCAATTGCCGGACCCAACATTATGTTAAACACAATGGTCGCTGAAGAGTTGTCCGGTTTTGCTGATATTCTTGAAAATACCGATAATTTTAATGAAGAACTGCACAATTTGATTCAAAAAACCATTAAAAATCATAAGCGAATTATTTTTAACGGTAATAACTATTCAGAAGATTGGCTTAAAGAAGCCAAAAAACGCGGTCTTACAAATTGTCCGACTACGGTTGATGCTCTGTCACATTATTTAGATGAAAAAAATGTTCGTCTATTCACAAAGCACAAGATTTTTACCGAGCAGGAATTGCGCTCAAGATATGAAATTCTACTTGAAAACTATTGCAAAACCATTAATATTGAGGCGCTTACAATGATTGAGATGACCAAAAGGGATATCATTCCCGCAGGCATTTCTTTTTCAAGTGATTTAAGTACTGCCATTAGCTCCAAAAAGGCCATCAGCCCACTTATTCCGTGCTTGGCCGAAGAAAGTCTTTTGCAAAAATCTGCAGCGCTTACAAATGATATTTTTAAATATGTCCAGGAGTTAGAAACACTTGCTGATAATGCAAAAATGATTCTAAACTATTTTGAAAGAGGAACTTATTACAAAGATATTGTTCTGCCGGTTATGTCAAAACTAAGAAACAGTGTAGATGCACTTGAAATCATAGCAAGTCGCCAATATTGGCCTTACCCATCCTATGTTGAAATTTTATATAGTATAAAATAGAGCAAAGGCTGCAATCTTTTGATTGCAGCCTTAAAATTTATAGAAAATTTAGTTTCGTTCACATTGGTCATAACAAACAGATGCGCAACGAAGTATACATACAGTTGACGTTATAAGCAGACTAAAGAAAAACAGAAGGAGCCCCACAATAATCGCTCCAATCACACTTGTTGCAGCAAAAGTAATACCAAGTAGTATCAATGATGTCAATATTGTTCCGAGAACACCAATAATAAATGTTGTATAGGACGAACAACAACATCCTGCGGCAAAAGTTTTACACCCATTTTCCTTCTGTAAAAAAGAAAGAGCTAAATACACAACAGCAATACCAAACACTACCCACAAAAATGCAGGGGTAATTGTTATAACGGCTGAAAAATTTAAAAATGCAGCAATAATACCAATAATAATACTCGCAACTACAGCAGTTCCTGTACAATCAATTCTGCAACCACAATTTGTATTAGACATTAAATTTCACCTCCGCTATATCATATGATATACATTAGAACAGAGTGAAAAATTTTTAAATATATTAGATATAAAAAAAGTAAACCTGATAGTGAAACTATCAGGTTTACTAATAATGTTGATAATTTAGTTCAATAAAGGAAACAATTTTTTATTACGATGCGACTTGTCAAAAATATTATTATATTGTAGCGCTTCGTACAGTTTCAACCACGATTGTTCCTCTTGGTTTGCTTCATTAAACGGCATATAACACTTATTTTCAAGGGAATAAAATCCGTTTGCATTTATTGAGGGGATTTCACTCTCCATTTGTTGTAAGAAATTGTTGTATGGCGGCAAATCAATCCTTGCGGCATCATAGACATAAGAAGACAGATAATTCAAACTTGTACAATCAACATATTTTTCTTCTATATCATAATTCGCCCAAACAAAAAACGGTATCTTATATCTTTTTTGGCGCTCATCTAAAATATCCGTCGAGGCACCATTAATGGCACCGTAAAACGATTCATCTATAGCAGGCTGATGGTCACCAAATAATACAATTATTACATCTTCATCAACATTTTGAAAATAAGTAATCAGATGTTCTACAGCCTTATCCGTTTCATAAATCAAAGAAAGATACTGTTCAACTGCAGGAAATTTGTTGCTGTATTCATTTAAGGAAATGTGTTTTGTGAAATTTTCTCCGGAATAATTGTAATCTCCGTGATTTTGCATAGTCACACCAAAAATAAACAGCGGATTGTCTTTTTGTGATTCGTATGCATCAATCAGAAAATCAAACATTTCTTGGTCACTTACATATTCACGAACAAGATTTTCTTGAGGAAAGTCTTCAATAAAATAACTCTCATCAAACCCTAAATTTTCATAAGCAACAGGTCGATTCCATCCAGTAGATTTAAACGGATGCATTGCCAAACATTTGTAATTATATGACGATTTTAAGTATGAAACCATTGAATAGGTTGATGATCTGATATATTGTTGGTAAGGAACAGAGGTTGGTGACAACCACGCCATCGAATTTCCTGTCAAAAATTCATATTCTGAATTTGCTGTATTACCGCCATGAACCGATGCCAAAGCGTAACCTGAAACAGTATTTTCTTTTAAGGAGGAAATGAATGGCATCACTTCTTTGTTAGTAGAATATTCCCCTACGACACTCAAATCAGAAAATGCCTCGTCCATAATAGCAATAATATGCGGTCGCTTTGATGATTCACTTGTAGGTTTATCGTTACTATATTGCTCAGCCATCTTGTCAATCAATTCAATACTATAGTTTTCGGGTTTTGGTGCAGAAATTTCCTTAAATTTTGAAACAAAATCCAAAATATATCCGTTGGCTCTTGCACCGTCCTTACGCCAATGAGACGATTTGACATCAGCAGAATAAAAGAAAACTGTAGCAAATCCTATAGCAAAAATAGCAAAAATTATTAATCGTATTTTTAAATTGTAAATCGGTTTAATTTTATAGAGTAAGCACCCAAGAACAATCAGCATGGTCAGGAAAACAACCCAGCCAATTAGAATATTCAGCGGAATGGGAAACAAGCTATAATTGCCCATAACATTCATTGCAGTTCCAGCTGAAAAAACATCTACAGGCTCAAATAAACGGTCCCTGAAGGAATAGACATACGCATTAATTGTAGAGATAAGCATAAATATGCCTGTTCCAATAAAAACAGATGGTATGATTCTTCCAAGTAAACAATAAAGAAAAAGAATGACGACCAATACAATCAAGGAACCAATAGTAAATTTTAAGAAACCCATCGAAAATATGCTAATTTCAATCATAAATTGAGCCAAACCAACTGTCACCGGAGGCGCAATAACGCACGAGAGTATAGTTCTGACACAATCACCTGTCTGATGGACATCGGTATCTCGTTTTATGAGAATCTGTAAACAAGCATAG
>JAZRAZ010000196.1:0-4938 GCA_045634825.1 Eubacteriales bacterium
TGGCGCGTCAAGGAAAACTCTACCGTTACTTATTCGGTGGGCGGTTTGATTTTGTCCAACTCAGGTGCCATTACTGCGAACTATTGGCTGAGTGAAATTTATGATGAGGAAATCGGAGAAGCGCACCGTAATGCCGATTTGCATATTCACGATTTGTCTATGCTGACCGGTTACTGTGCAGGTTGGTCACTTAAGCAACTCATTCAAGAGGGACTTGGTGGCGTCCCCGGCAAAATCACTTCTGCACCGGCATCTCATTTGGCAACATTGTGTAACCAAATGGTAAATTTCCTTGGCATTATGCAAAATGAGTGGGCAGGTGCGCAGGCATTTTCTTCTTTTGATACCTATCTTGCTCCGTTTGTAAAGGTGGACAACCTTACGTACAGTCAAGTAAAAAAATGTATTGAATCGTTTATTTACGGTGTGAATACACCGAGTCGCTGGGGCACACAGGCACCGTTTTCCAATATCACGCTGGATTGGGTGGTGCCGAGCGATTTGGCAGAACTCAACTGTATTGTTGGAGGCAAGGAAGTAGACTTTAAGTATAAAGACTGCCAAAAAGAGATGGATATGGTTAATAAGGCATTTATTGAGGTTATGATTGAGGGCGATGCCAACGGCAGAGGATTCCAGTATCCCATTCCTACCTATTCCATTACACGCAATTTCGACTGGTCGGACACCGAAAACAATCGGCTGCTCTTTGAGATGACTTCTAAATACGGCACGCCGTATTTCTCCAACTATATTAATTCGGATATGGAGCCCAGTGATGTGCGCTCTATGTGTTGCAGACTGCGTCTTGACCTAAGAGAACTGCGTAAAAAATCAGGCGGTTTCTTTGGAAGCGGTGAAAGTACCGGCAGTGTCGGTGTTGTTACCATCAATATGCCGCGAATTGCCTATCTTGCCAAAGACCCCGAGGATTTTTATGCTCGTTTGGATAAACTGATGGACATTGCCGCCAGAAGTTTGAAGGTGAAACGTACCGTTATTACCAAACTGCTGGATGAAGGGCTGTATCCCTATACCAAGAGATACCTTGGTACCTTTAATAATCACTTTTCTACCATCGGTCTGGTTGGTATGAATGAGGCGTGTTTGAATGCTAAATGGCTCAGAAGCGATTTGACTACTGCAAAGGCACAAACCTTTACAAAGGAAGTGTTGGACCATATGAGAGAACGCCTGTCAGATTATCAAGAGCAGTATGGTGATTTGTACAATTTAGAGGCAACTCCTGCCGAAAGTACCTCTTTCCGTCTGGCAAAGCACGATTTAAAACATTATCCCGATATTATTACTGCTGCCAAAAATGAAGGAGATTCACCGTATTATACCAACTCCTCTCATTTGCCGGTAGGATATACTGAGGATATCTTTACTGCACTGGATATTCAAGATGAGTTGCAGACTTTATATACTTCCGGCACTGTATTCCACGCATTCCTTGGAGAAAAGTTGCCGGATTGGAAAGCCGCGGCAACTCTGGTTAAAAAGATTGCAGAAAACTATCGTTTGCCTTATTATACTTTGTCACCTACCTATTCGGTTTGTAAAAGCCACGGTTATATTGCGGGTGAGGAATATACTTGCCCCGATTGCGGTGCCACCACCGAGGTGTACAGCCGTATTACCGGTTATTATCGTCCCGTCCAAAACTGGAACGACGGTAAGAGCCAGGAATACAAAGACCGTAAAGTATATGATATTGAAAATTCCAAACTTACCCGCAAGGGCCGTTTGACCGAAACGGCTGATGCCGTGACGGAGTCAAATGATGATGGCAATTATCTGTTCACTACCGCGACTTGCCCCAACTGTAAAATTGCTTGCGCGATTATGGATAAGGCAGGATTCGTATATGAAAAAATGCTTGCCAATGAATATCCGGAACTGGTAGAACAGTTTGCAATTCGTCAGGCACCAACTTTGGTGGTTGTCAAGGACGGCAAGGCAGAAAAATACACAGGTGTATCGGATATCAAGAAGTTTTTAGGTGTATAAAATGTATGATATTATCATTGTTGGCGGCGGCCCTGCGGGGCTGACCGCCGCACTGTATGCTCGCCGTGCGGGAAAAACTGTACTTGTAATAGAAAAAGCCACTTTCGGCGGTCAGATTACCTATTCTCCAAAGGTGGAGAACATACCCGGCTTTGTCAGTCTGACCGGCAACGAATTTGCTGAGAAACTGGTCGAGCAGGTGCTCCAGCAGGGTGCTGATGTCGAAATGGCAGAGGTGCTTTCGGTGCAAGACGGAGAGATAAAAACCGTTATTACTGATAGTGGAGAATACCAGGGAAAAACGGTCATTATTGCTACAGGTGCCCGTCATAGAATGTTAGGTCTTGAAAATGAGGAGAAGTTTGTCGGCGAAGGCATTTCTTTTTGTGCTGTGTGCGACGGGGCTTTCTTTAAGGACAAAACTGTTGCTGTCATCGGCGGCGGAAACTCGGCGCTGCAAGAGGCAATTTTACTTAGTGAACAATGCAGTAAAGTTTATGTGGTGCAAAACCTTGAAACATTAACAGGGGAGGTGCTCCTCAGAGAGCAACTTGCCCAGAGAGAAAATGTTGAAGTGATTACGGGGGTTACTGTCGAAAAGCTTCTTGGTGAGCAGACTTTAAAAGGTATCATTATTAAAGGCAAAGAGGAACGCAAACTTGATTTGGATGGTATGTTTGTAGCCATTGGACTGGTGCCGCAAAACGAGCCGTTTGCTGATTTGGTGGCACTGAATGACTATGGATACATTGATGCCGAGGAATCTTGCCTTACCAATGCAAAAGGCATTTTTACCGCCGGCGACTGCCGTTCAAAACGGATTCGTCAGGTAGCAACTGCAGCAGCAGACGGCGCTGTGGCAGCCTTGGCGGCTTGCGATTATATTGATAAATTAAACTAAATAAAAAAGAGTGATTTTTTTCAAAAAAATCACTCTTTTGATTGTTTATGTGTTATACTATAATTATGAGGAGGAATTACAAATGGCTGAAATGATAATTACTGCAGAAAATTTTGAAAAAGAAGTGTTGGGTGCAGACAAAAAGGTTGTCCTTGATTTCTGGGCAAGTTGGTGCGGTCCTTGTATGATGATAGCTCCGTCACTGGAGGAAATTGCAAATGAATATGATAACGTGATTGTCGGTAAGGTAAATGTGGATGAACAGCCCGAACTTGCTTTGCGCTTCGGCATTCAAAGTATTCCGACTTTGATGTTGTTCCAAAATGGAAAAAATATTGATACTGCCATCGGCTATCGTACCAAAGAACAAATACTGGATTTTATCGGATAGCAGGTCGGCGGTATGATTTACAGAAAATTTAAAGATAAAAAACTTTCAATGCTTGGTTTTGGAACGATGCGCCTACCCACATTGACGGACGGAAGTGTGGACAAAGAGCAAGTTAGAAAAATGACGGCACTTGCTATTAAGCGAGGGGTCAACTATTTTGATACGGCAGTGCCTTATCATAATGGGATGAGCGAAAAGGTGATGGGAGAGATTTTATCTTGTTATCCCAGAGAAAGTTATTATCTTGCTTCCAAATTTCCCGGTCATCAAGTGATGGACAGTTATGACTGTGAGGATATTTTTAAAGGTCAGCTTGCTCGTTGCGGGGTGGATTATTTTGACTTTTATCTTTTGCACAATGTCAGCGAAGTGAGTATAGATACATACACTGACCCCAGATGGTCGATTCCGGAGTATTTTATCAAACAACGAAACCAAGGACGAGTCCGCCATCTTGGCTTTTCCAGTCACGGCAGCGTCGCATTTTTGCGCGAATTTTTGGATAAATACGGAGAAGATATGGAGTTTTGTCTGATCCAACTCAATTATTTGGACTGGACATTGCAAGAGGCAAAAGAAAAATATGATTTGCTGACCGAACGCGGTATTGCGGTGATGGTGATGGAGCCACTTAGGGGTGGTGCGCTTGCTTCATTGTCAGCAGAAAGTATGGAAAAATTACATAGTGTAGCCCCGATAGAAACTGCTCCGCGTGCGGCATTTCGGTTTTTGCAGGGACTTGACAATGTTAAGGTGGTGCTGTCAGGGATGTCGGATTATCAACAGATGGAGGACAACCTGGACACCTTTGAACACTTGCAACCCGTAAATGAAAAGGAAAAGAAAGTTTTGCTGGAAATCGCGGAAGGGATGAAGGATTCTGTGCCTTGTACCGCTTGTCGATACTGTATAGACAAATGTCCGATGCAACTCAATATTCCCCAGTTTCTTTCCTTATATAATGAACTGCGCGTTGCAAAAAGCATAAATGTTTCAATGAAGGTTGAATTTTTGGCTGACAATCAAAAACCGTCTGCCTGTATTTCCTGCGGTGCTTGCACTCATATTTGCCCGCAGAAGATTAACATTCCGTCCTGTCTTGCTGACTTTACCGAGATGCTTTCGACGATGCCTTCCTGGGCACAAATCAGTAAAGAAAGGGAACAAGCGCTTAAAAAAATCAAATAAACAGACCTCCTTTGGTAACAATAAGACCAAAGGAGGTTTTTATATGTCAGATATTAAGAAATGGTGTGCCGGGCAAATGGCACAGGCGCGTGCAGCACTGGAAGGTGGACTCAGGCAGTCGGATGACGAAGGAATGCGTGAGGAAATCAGCCATGCACTGCAAGTTTATGAAAAGTTAGAGGAAGATTTGGAGCGGATTGACGAGCACGAAATCGAAATTGAACAGGCGGAGGGGCATAACTCCGCTCGTCTGGTCTGTGATGAGTGCTATCAGCGCGCCCGTAATTTTTCTGCAATGCTGACCAGGGTGGACAAAGAAGAAACAGAACTTGTGACTCTTTTGCAGAAATTGGTGGCAATAGAGGACCAAACCGTTGTTCGTTTGCGTCCTTATTTGTAATAAAAGTGCCTAAAATTTGTTACTTTTTGGAAATTTTATTGCTTT
>JAZRAZ010000197.1:0-1886 GCA_045634825.1 Eubacteriales bacterium
GAAAGCGCGAACTTCGTTTGAACGCTTGCGGTCAACTTCATTTGCAAAGCAACTTCGTTTGACCGTCAGGTCAACTTAATATTGTGAGGCGCGGATGCGGGTGGAGATGAATTTGTAAAGTCCTGCCGAGAGGACCAGGCAGAGTATTGCGCCAGCCGCCCACAAAATCCAGGGCTCTATTGAGTTTTGCAGTTTGAGTTCTTCCCAGAGGGCGTTGGAGTAGGCAAGGGTGTCGGCATCCAGATTGTGATAGTACTCGGTGATGAAATCGGTACTGTTGGGATAGAGAATGTCCATCGCGTTGGGGTGGATATCATTCATCGTTTGCCGGTAGCCTTCATCATTTGTCACCAGAGTGTTGGGGCAGGCGTAGTAAAGATATTCGGCATTGGCAACGGCAGGTTCTTTGGAAAGCATAAAGTTGATATAGGCTTCTGCCACCTCGGGATTGCGGGCATTTTTGGGGATGCAAAAGGCATCGACAAAAACATTGGTGCCGCTTTTGGGATAGCAGAAGGCAAGGTCTTCGTTACTTTCGTACATCGCCAGAAAGTCACCTGCATAGTAGGGGGCAATCGCGGCGGAGCCGTTTTTCATTTTATTGAAAATCTCATCCATTACATAACTTTGAATGAGGGGTTTTTGGTCTTTGAGTTGTTCAATTACGGCGCGCAGGTCTGCGCGGTCGGTGGTATTAATGTCAATCCCCAGTTTGAAGGCGGCGGTTGCCATACCGTCGCGCGAGTTGTTAAACTGCAGGATTTTGCCGGCATACTTTGGATTCCACATACAGTCCCAGTCAGTAATGTCGCTTTCCTCGACCATCGCGGTATTGTAGATAATACCGACCATACCGTAGGTGTAGGGTACCGAAAAACGATTGTCGGGGTCATAGTACAGGGCGGTATAATTTTTGTCAATATAACGGAAGTTGGGAATGTTTGAGAAATTGATGGGGCGCAACATATCCTCCGCAATCATACGCTCAATCATATAGTCAGAGGGGACGATGACATCGTAAGACGAAGCACCGCTGGAGAGTTTGTTGTACATATCCTCGTTGCTGGCATAGGTAGTGTAGTTGACCTTGATGTTCTGACCGTAGGTTTCCTTATAGTACTGCTCAAAGGCGGCGTTGACATCGAGGGTGCCCTCACTACCGTCGGAAATATACTGTCCCCAGTTGTAGACATTGAGGGTGATGGTTGCCGCCCCACTTTCAAAGGGAATGGCAAAGAGTATCAAGGCACAAAAAAGAGATAAAAGTTTTTTCATTTTTTCTCCTTTCTCCCGCGTTTCTCGGTGCGGGCGGAGAGAATGTTGGACAAAATGAGCAGGGTCAGCACCGCGACGATGATGAGGGTTGAGAGGGCATAGATGTCGGGTTTGACCTCTTTTTTGGTCATTGAGTAAATCATCAGCGGCAGGGTTTGAAAATTACTGCCAGTGGTAAAGTAACTGATGACAAAATCGTCCAGCGACAAGGTAAATGCCATAATGAAACCGCTGACGACTCCGCTCATAATGGAGGGTAGTTCTACCTTGAAAAAAGATTGCAGGGGCGTGCATCCAAGGTCGCGCGCCGCTTCGGGCAGCGCACGGTCCATTTTGAGCAGATGCGGGCGCACCGACAAAATGACATAGGGCAGGCAAAAGGTGACGTGTGCAATCAGTAGGGTGGTGAAACTCAGTTTGTCCTGTTGCCTTAAAAGAGTGCCGACAAAGACAAACAAGAGCATCATCGAAATACCTGTAACGATTTCGGGGTTCATCATCGGGATATTGGTGAGGGATAAAATACTCTTTTGCACCGCGCGGTTTTTCATTTTGGCAATACCGACGGTTGCCGCCGTGCCGATAACGGTGGAAATGGTGGCGGCAGAGAG
>JAZRAZ010000198.1:0-1872 GCA_045634825.1 Eubacteriales bacterium
ACTTTTGCGGAACTCCGCTCGATAAATGTCAAAAAGTTTTTGCCGGACACAATGCATTCATATGCAATAATTGTATTGATGCTTGTAATGATATGTTGTCACAAGCACTTTTACAAGATGAAATTAAAAATTCGACTGAACAAAATCTCGTTCTTTTAAAGCCTAAAGAAATTAAAACTATAATGGATGAGTATGTTATCGGTCAAGAGCGTGCTAAAATAGCACTGAGTGTTGCGGTTTATAACCATTATAAGCGGATTTTAAACCTTGATGATAACGACGATGAAGTTGAAATTCAAAAAAGTAATATTTTGTTAATTGGTCCGACAGGCAGTGGTAAAACTTATTTGGCTTCAACACTTGCCAAAATTTTGGATGTACCGTTTGCGATAGCGGATGCAACCACATTAACTGAGGCAGGGTATGTGGGGGAAGATGTTGAGAATATTTTGCTCAGACTGATTCAATCTGCTGATTTTGATGTCAAACGGGCCGAAAAAGGCATAATTTATATTGATGAAATTGATAAAATCGCCCGTAAAAGTGAAAATCCATCCATTACAAGAGATGTTAGTGGTGAAGGTGTTCAACAGGCACTGCTGAAGATTTTGGAGGGAACAGTTGCAAATGTGCCGCCTCAAGGTGGTCGGAAACACCCCAATCAAGAATTTATCCAGATTGATACTAAAAATATTTTATTTATTTGTGGTGGTTCGTTTGACGGCATCAGTAAAGTGGTTGAAAAGAGAATCGGCGGCGGAAGCATTGGTTTTGGTAATAAATTAAAAGAAAATCTGGATAATAATTCGGCGCAACTTTATTCCAGAATTGAAAATCATGATGTATCTAAATATGGTTTAATTCCTGAAATTGTTGGAAGATTGCCGGTTTTGGTCACTTTGGATCCGCTGGGAAAAGAAGAAATGATTAGAATTTTAAGTGAACCTAAAAATGCTCTTATCAAACAGTATATGAAATTGTTTGGTTATGATGGTGTTGAACTTGAATTTGAGGCTGAGGCATTGGAAAAAATTGCAGAAATGACGATTGAAAAGAAGACGGGCGCGCGCGGTCTTCGTTCTATTATTGAAAATGTGATGGTAGAGATAATGTATGATGTTCCTTCACTGAAAAATGTCGAAAAAGTTGTGGTGACTGCTACCGCTGTTGAAAAACAGCAAAATCCCCGGATTATATTTAAAACTGATGATGAAAAGCAAGTGTAACAACTTGCTTTTTATTTTTAATAAAATTTCCGTTAAAAGCATTATAAACCTATTGCTTTAGTTTTGTTTTTTTAGTATAATATATCTAATTATACTAAGGAGTAAAATTAAGTGAGTAATAGAATTGAGATAAATGAAAAACAAATGGAACGGTTGCCTTTATTGGCACTCCGTGGCCTTGTTATATTTCCGGGTTTGAACGCAAGTTTCGATATTGGAAGAGAAGAGTCTATCAATGCCATACAATATGCGATGAAGCATCAACGAAAAATCATTTTGGTGGCTCAAAAGGATATTACACAAGATCATCCGGGACCCGAAGGAATCTACAAAATTGGTGTTGTTGCAGAGATTAAACAGGTGGTTCGTGTTTCCGCCGAAACACTTTGTGCATTTGTTGAGGGAAAATACAGGGTTGATTTATTTAATCCAACTTTCAACCGCGGCACATTAATAGCAGATGCTTTGAAAATTGATGAAATCCCAGCACCATGTAATACTGCAGACCAAATCGCAAGTGCAAGACTTGCAAAGGAACTTTTTGCACAGTATGTTGACTTAAATCATCAAGTAACAGGTGATACTTTAATTCCGTTAAATCAGTATGATGATGCCGGTACTCTGGCAGATTATATAACAGGAAATA
>JAZRAZ010000199.1:0-1387 GCA_045634825.1 Eubacteriales bacterium
TCATAAGCAAGGTTTACAGGGTGTTTGAGCGGCAAATTCCAGATGGGAAATGTTTCAAATTTGGCATATCCCGCTTTGATACCACGCATATGTTCGTGATAAAGTTGGGACAGGCAGGTAGCAAGTTTACCGCTTCCGGGGCCGGGCGCGGTGACTATCACCAAGGGTTTAGTGGTTTTGATATACTCGTTTCTGCCGTAACCGTCCTCACTTACAATTAAAGGAATATTGTTGGGATAACCGTCAATAGCATAATGACGGTACACTTCAATGCCTAAATTCTCCAGTTTTTTCTGAAAACCCTCGGCGGCATATTGCCCTGTATAACGGGTCATCACTACGCTGGATACCATCAGTCCCATACCGCGAAACGCGTCAATCAAACGGATAACATCATTATCATACGATATGCCAAGGTCACTTCTGATTTTGTTTTTCTCAATATCCTCGGCATTGATAGAGATAATGACCTCTGCCTGCTCTTTGAGGTGGAGCAGCATTTTAATCTTACTGTCCGGCTCAAACCCCGGCAAAACGCGGGAAGCGTGATAATCGTCAAAGAGTTTGCCACCGAGTTCCAAATACAGTTTTCCCTCAAATTTTTCAATGCGCTCTTTGATGTGCGCCGATTGCAGACTCAGATATTTCTCATTGTCAAATCCTATTTTTTTCATCACAGGTACTCCAAAACCAATACTCGAAATTATATATAGGTATTATAGCATAGTTATCATCATATTTTCAAGATATTTTATTGCGCTGACCGTTTATTTTACACAAAAGAGGACTATCCTTCAGGATAGTCCTCTTATATGTAATTGAAAAGGTGGAAAGAACCGTGCCTTTTGTACTATGCTAAGGTAGGAAAAAGTGCGGGAGTTTTCGCTTTTGCAGTCTTCGTCGGCGTACTATGTGTACGCCAGAAGGCGAAAAGCGGAAAGAACCGTGCTTTTTACACCTTAGAACTTAGACACAACCTTGGGCTTTCATAGCCTCTGCTACTTTCAAGAAGCCTGCAATATTGGCACCGGCGATCAGGTCGCCTTCCATACCGTATTCTTTGGCGGCATCCCAAGAGGAAGAATAGATGTTTTTCATAATCTGTTGCAGTTTGGCATCCACTTCTTCGGCAGTCCAGGAATAACGCATAGAGTTCTGGGACATTTCAAGACCGGAAACGGCAACACCGCCGGCATTAACGGCTTTGGAGGGAGCAATTACGGCACCGCCGTTACGCAGATACTCAACTGCCTCTGCGGTGGTGGGCATATTGGCAACCTCGACATAGTATTTTACGCCGTTGGCAATAATGTTTTTGGCATCTTCCAGACCAACTTCGTTCTGGGTGGCGCAAGGCATAACAACATCCACCTTCACCTCCCAGGGA
>JAZRAZ010000200.1:0-13049 GCA_045634825.1 Eubacteriales bacterium
ATCGAAAGACCTGTACCGGCAGGAATCAATCGGCCGATAATAACATTTTCCTTAAGTCCGAGCAGATGGTCTACCTTACCGTGAATTGCGGCATCGGTGAGGACTCTGGTAGTCTCCTGGAAGGAGGCGGCAGACATAAAGGAATCGGTTGCAAGAGCGGCCTTGGTGATACCTAAGAGGATGACCTCGTAGACAGCTTCACTCAATCCCTCTTCCCCATTCTCAATACGTTGACGAATGGCGGCATTGGCGGCATCAACTTCATAGCGGTCTGCAAGAGAACCAACCAGGAAATCAGTTGCACCGCGCTCAATGATACGAACTTTCTTAATCATCTGACGAACGATAACTTCGATATGCTTATCATTGATATCAACACCCTGCATACGATAAACCTTCTGAACCTCTTTGATGAGGTAGTCCTGAACAGCAATATCACCATTCAGACGCAGGATATCATGGGGGTTGGGTACACCGTCGGTGATAATCTCACCCTTGGCAACCTGAGTGCCTTCGAGTTCTTGCTTATACTTGATACCGAAGGGAATCATAAACTGCTTTTCTTCGCCGGTCTTGGTGTTGCGGATGGTGGCACGCTTGATATTGCCTTCATCCTCTGTGGTCAGGATACCTTCATCCTCAGCAAGAATAGCGGTTTTCTTAGGTTTACGGCCCTCGAAAAGTTCTTCAACTCTGGGAAGACCCTGTGTAATATCTTCAGCAGATGCAACACCACCGGTATGGAAGGTACGCATCGTCAACTGTGTACCGGGTTCACCGATGGACTGAGCAGCAATAATACCGACAGCCTCACCGACATTAACGGAATTACCGTTTGCCATATTGGCACCGTAACACTTGGCGCAAACGCCGTGACGCAGGCGGCAGGTAAGTGTGGAGCGAATCTCAACTTCCTTAACACCCGTTGCAATAATACGGTCAGCATCTTTCTCGTCCATCATCTTGTCTTTGGAAACCAGAACTTCGCCAGTTGCCTCATCAACAAAATCTGAAACCAGATATCTGCCGAGCAATCTGTCCTTCATACCCTCGATAATACCGCCGCCTTCGACGATATCACAGGCAAGGATACCTTGTTCACTGCCGCAATCCAAATCACGAATGATAACCTCTTGAGAAACGTCAACCAGACGACGAGTCAGATAACCCGAGTCAGCAGTTCTCAAAGCGGTATCCGCCATACCCTTACGGGCACCTCTGGAAGAAATGAAGTATTCCATAACATTCAAACCTTCACGGAAGTTGGCACGAATCGGAACTTCAATCGCTTTACCGGAAGTGTTGGCCATCAAGCCACGCATACCGGCAAGCTGTCTGATCTGGTTCATAGAACCACGAGCACCGGAGTTTGCCATCATATAGATGGGGTTGAACTCATCCAGGTTCTTTTGCAGTGCATCGGTAACCTGTTTGGTGGTTTCGTTCCAGGTATCAATAACATTTTTATATCTTCCCTCGTCGGTTAACAAACCGCGACGATAGGCAGTGGTAATCTTATTGATTTTAACTTCCGCTTCAGCAATCAATGCCTCTTTCTCGGGCGGAACGCTCATATCGGCACAAGATACCGTAATGGCGCCGCGGGTGGAGAACTTGTAACCCTGTGCTTTGATTGCATCCAGAATTTCAGCAGTTTCGGTGCAACCGTGTACACGGATACAACGGTCGGCAATCTTATTCAGAGCACTTTTGGTAACCAGGAAATCAACCTCAAGTTTAAATTCGTTTCCGGGAATGGTACGATCTACAAATCCCAGATCCTGCGGAATGGGTTGATTGAAGATCAACTTACCGATGGTGGTATCAATAATACCGCTACGGACCTCACCATCCACCTCTTTGGTCATACGAACCTTGATGGGAGCGTGCAGACCGATGGCGCCGACATCATATGCCAGTTTGGCTTCATCAACATCTTTAAATGCCTTGCCGCTACCGGGCTCGTCGTCCTTGGTAATCGTAAGATAATAAGAACCAAGTACCATATCCTGCGTAGGAACAGCAACAGGACGACCGTCCTGCGGTTTGAGCAGGTTGTTGGCAGAAAGCATCAAAAATCTTGCTTCTGCTTGTGCCTCTGCGCTCAGCGGTACGTGAACAGCCATCTGGTCACCGTCGAAGTCAGCGTTAAAAGCGGTACAAACCAGCGGATGCAGTTTGAGTGCTCTACCCTCAACCAAAACGGGTTCAAATGCCTGAATACCAAGACGGTGCAGCGTAGGTGCACGGTTGAGCATTACAGGATGCTCTTTAATTACACTATCCAGTGCATCCCAAACTTCCGGACGAAGTTTCTCGACCATTTTCTTGGCAGATTTAATGTTGGTTGCCAGTCCGTCACCAACCAATTTCTTCATAACGAAAGGTTTGAAGAGTTCGATTGCCATTTCCTTGGGAAGACCGCATTGATAGATTTTCAGTTCCGGTCCGACAACGATAACCGTACGGCCCGAATAGTCAACACGTTTACCCAGCAGGTTTTGACGGAAGCGGCCTTGCTTACCTTTCAGCATATCCGACAGAGATTTCAGCGGACGGTTGTTCTGACCGGTGACAGGACGACCGCGACGGCCATTGTCAATCAAAGCGTCAACTGCTTGTTGCAAAATTCTTTTTTCGTTGCGAACGATAACATCGGGCGCACCCAACTCTAACAATCTCTTAAGACGATTGTTGCGGTTGATGACACGACGATATAAGTCATTCAGGTCAGAGGTAGCAAATCTGCCGCCGTCCAACTGCACCATCGGACGCAAATCCGGCGGGATAACAGGAATCGCATCCAGAATCATCCACTCGGGACGGTTACCGGATTGACGGAAAGCCTCTACCACTTCGATACGCTTTGCAAGTCTTGCTCTCTTTTGACCGGTAGCGGTTTCAAACTCCTCTTTGAGTTCCCCTGCCAAAGCTTCCAGGTCAATTTCTGCAAGTAATTCTTTGATGGCTTCAGCACCCATACCGGCGCGGAAATCATCCTCGTATCTTTCTTGCAGTTCCATATATTCGCGGTCGGAGATGATCTGCTTTTTCATCAAAGGAGTATCACCGGCATCGACAACGATATAGGAGTCAAAGTAAAGAACCTTTTCCAAATCCTTGGGAGACATATCCAACATCAGTCCCATTCTCGCAGGAATTCCTTTGAAATACCAGATGTGAGAAACGGGAGTTGCCAGTTCAATGTGGCCCATTCTTTCTCTGCGCACTTTAGCGCGGGTCACTTCAACACCGCACTTATCGCAGACTTTACCCTTATAACGAATTCTTTTGTATTTGCCGCAATGGCACTCCCAGTCCTTTGTGGGACCAAAGATTTTTTCACAAAACAAACCGTCTTTTTCGGGTTTGAGTGTTCTGTAGTTGATGGTTTCCGGCTTTAAAACCTCACCGTAAGACCATTCTCTGATTTTATCGGGAGAAGCGAGCCCGATCTTTATTGCTTCAAAAGCATTAAATTCCATTATTCCGGCTCCTTTCAAAATTAGTTGTCAAAATCCTCGTCTGCTGTTGCATCGGAAATGGGGTCACCGTTTTCATCTTGCAGAGAAAATTCTGCCTGAATTTCAGCATCAACGGCTACATCGCCACCCATAACCTTCTTATACTGATCATTATACAAATCGTCATCGTCCTCAAAGGTTTCTCTGAGGTCGATTTCCTTCATATCCTTGGAAAGTACTTTAAAGTCCAGACCCAATGCCTGCAATTCTTTTACCAAAACTTTAAAGGATTCGGGGATACCGGGAGTGGGTACATTCTGACCCTTAACGATTGCCTCGTAGGTCTTGACACGACCGACAACATCATCGGATTTGACTGTCAAAATCTCTTGCAAGGTATAAGCGGCACCGTAAGCTTCCAGTGCCCAAACTTCCATTTCACCAAATCTCTGGCCGCCGAACTGGGCTTTACCACCCAACGGCTGTTGAGTAACCAAAGAATAAGGACCGGTGGAACGAGCGTGAATCTTATCATCAACCAAATGATGAAGTTTCAGATAATACATAACACCGATGGTAACAGGGTTGTCAAAGGGTTGACCGGTGCGTCCATCGTACAGAACGCTCTTACCGTCTTCTCTCAGTCCTGCTTTTTTCAGACATTCACGAATGTCTGCCTCGGAAGCGCCATCAAACACAGGCGTGATAATCTTCCAACCAAGTGCTCTTGCGGCATAACCAAGATGAACTTCCAGCACCTGACCGATGTTCATACGAGAAGGAACGCCCAAGGGGTTGAGAACGATATCCAGCGGCGTACCATCCGGCAAGAACGGCATATCTTCTTGCGGTAAAACGCGGGAAATAACACCCTTGTTACCGTGACGGCCTGCCATTTTATCACCGACCTGAATCTTTCTCTTTTGCGCAATATAGACACGAACGACTTTATTTACGCCGGGAGAAAGTTCATCGGAATTTTCTTGGGTAAATACTTTAATATCAACGATGGTACCGTATTCACCGTGAGGCACCTTTAAAGAAGTGTCACGCACTTCTCTGGCTTTTTCACCAAAGATAGCACGGAGCAGTTTTTCTTCTGCGGTCAGTTCGGTTTCACCCTTAGGTGTAACTCTACCAACCAGAATGTCACCACTGCGAACCTCAGCACCGATACGGATAATACCGCGCTCGTCCAAATCCTTCAGCGCATCATCACCGACATTGGGAATATCACGCGTGATTTCTTCGGGACCGAGTTTGGTGCTTCTTGCCTCGATTTCATATTCTTCAATATGAATAGAGGTATAAACATCGTCTTTGACCAAATTCTCATTCAGCAAGACGGCGTCTTCGTAGTTGTAACCTTCCCAGGTAACAAAACCAATCAAAGCATTCTTACCAAGTGCAATTTCACCGTTGCAGGTGGAAGGACCGTCAGCAATAATCTGACTCTCCTTAACTTTTTCACCTACTTCAACGATGGGACGCTGATTGATGCAGGTACCTTGGTTGGAACGAAGGAATTTCACCAGTTCATAGGTCTCCTTCTCACCCTTACCGTAGTTGAGCACAATCTTATCAGCGCTGACATATTCAACCACACCATCTCTCTTGGCAAGAACACAAACGCCACTGTCGTGCGCTGTTTTGTATTCCATACCGGTACCGATGATGGGAGCCTGTGTTTTAAGAAGCGGTACTGCCTGACGCTGCATGTTCGCACCCATCAAGGCACGGTTAGCATCGTCATTCTCAAGGAAGGGAATCATCGCAGTTGCAACAGAAACCATCATTTTGGGAGAAACATCCATATAATCAATCTGTTCTCTCTCAATTTCAATAATTTCTTCTCTGCGACGGGCAGTTACCTTTTCAGAAACGAATCTGCCCTCGGCATCCAGTGTTTCATTTGCCTGAGCAACGATATAATTATCCTCGACATCTGCCGTCATATATTCAATAATATCGGTCACCTTACCGGTTTCCTTATCTATTTTAAGATAAGGAGCCTCAATGAAACCGTAGTCATTGATGCGGGCAAAAGATGCAAGATAAGAAATCAAACCGATGTTGGGACCTTCGGGAGTTTCGATAGGACACATTCTGCCGTAGTGAGTATAGTGAACGTCACGAACTTCAAATCCGGCACGGTCACGGGACAAACCGCCGGGACCCAATGCCGAGAGTCTTCTCTTATGAGTCAACTCAGCCAAGGGGTTGGTCTGGTCCATAAACTGAGACAAGGGAGAAGAACCAAAAAATTCCTTAATGGCGGCCACTACGGGACGAACATTGATGAGTGCCTGCGGGGTAACTACATCCAAATCCTGCAGGGACATTCTCTCCTTGATGGTACGCTCCATACGGGCAAAGCCGATACGGAACTGATTTTGCAACAACTCACCGACACAGCGGATACGACGATTGCCCAAATGGTCAATATCATCGGTCGTACCAATGCCGTAAGAAAGACAAATCAAATAGTTAATAGAGGAACACATATCATCATAAATGATGGTTTTGGGGACCAAATCATTGATGCGCTCCATAACGCTTGCTTTGATAGCATCGTCATCTTCACAGTTCTCCAGAATCTCTTTCAAGATGGAAAAACGCACTTTTTCGGTAACGCCACATTCTGCGGGGTCAAAGTTTACAAACTTGCTCATATCGACCATTCCGTTGGAGAAAACGCTCACGCGCTTGTCATCCACCAAAACATCAATACGGGTAATGCCGCTTTCTTCAATAGCGAGGGCAGTTGCCTTATTAAGTTTGTCACCTTCCACAGCAATAATTTCACCGGTCATGGGAGCAACAGCGTTTTCAGCCAGAGTACAACCAATCAAGCGCTCGCCGAGTGCCAGTTTCTTATTGTATTTAAAACGGCCGACCTTGGAAAGGTCATAGCGTTTTTCATCAAAGAACAAATTGCCCAGGTGGGTCTCTGCGCTTTCAACTGTGGGCGGCTCACCGGGACGAAGTTTCTTATAAACTTCCAAAAGGCCTTCCTCACGGTCATGTGCCAAGTCTTTTTCAAGTGTTTTAGCAATCAAATCGCCCGCGCCGAACACATCGGTAATCTCACTATCCTTAGCATAACCAATGGCACGAAGGAAGGTGGTTACCGGCAGTTTGCGGTTTTTATCAATACGAACATAAAACACACCGGCAGAGTCTGTTTCATACTCCAGCCAAGCACCACGGTTAGGAATCACGGTCGTCTTATAAATAGGATTACCGGCCTTATCAAACTCCGTAGTGAAATAGATACCGGGAGAACGAACGAGCTGAGATACAACAACGCGCTCTGCACCATTAATAATAAAGGTACCACTGTCTGTCATAATCGGGAAATCGCCCATAAAGATTTCCTGCTCTTTGAGTTCACCGGTCTCGTTATTGGTCAGACGCACCTTTGCTTTAATGGGGGCAGCATATGTCGCATCTCTGACCTTACATTCAGTTACCGAATACTTCGGTTCTTCGTCCATGGTGTAATCCAAAAAGTCCAGTACCAGATTACCCGAATAATCCGTAATGGCAGAAACATCACGAAATACCTCTTTAAGACCCTCTTCTAAAAACCACTCATATGATTTCTTTTGGATCTCGATGAGGTTTGGCATTTCGAGTGCCTCTTTAATTTTCTGAAAGTTCATTCTGGTATTTTTTCCCAAGACTTGTTCTTTCACCATAAAAACGCTCACTCCATTTCTTTTTTACAACGCCTGCAGGAAAGTCCCAAACTCTTTCCCACAGCTCATTTCTAACACATTTTTGCTATGGAATATTGCCCTTTCAAATCGGCAAAACCGTATAACAAAGGCATTATATTCCATTATGATACAGTATAATATTCTAACACAGGTTATTGGGCAAGTCAAGCGCAAAAATAAAAAAACTTGAATATATTTGACAATTATTTTTTCCCTTTATATAATAAAGGTAATAAATTAAACCTTGGAGGGCATTATGTCATCAATTTTTGGCAAAAAATATACCGTTTCTCTTTTCGGAGATGGAAATTCTGATGTAGTTGGTGCAGTAATAGAAGGACTTCCGGCAGGATTTGCCCCGGATATAGCATCACTCAAAGCCATCGGAGAATATAAAATCATCAGTGGTATGCATAAAGACAAGTGCAGTGGGACCCCACTATGCGTACTGTTTCCCACACCTCAACAACCAAAACTAACCGAAACGGTTTCCCGGGATATTATGCGCCCCGGACTTGATGACCTGGGAGAATATAAAAAAGCCGGCGGGAAAATGACACTTAGGAACGGTCACCACTATACCTACTTGTTACAACAAGCCCTTTTGTTTGCAGGGGAACTTGCCTGTCGATTACTCAAAGAAAAAGACATTTATATTTATTCTCATATTTTGCAACTGGGCGAAGTGAGTGACCAATCCTTTGCTGAAATTGCTCGTTTGCAGGACATACTGCCCGCTTTATCCAAAGGCGAACTTCCCGTTATTGATAAGCGCAAAGAAATGCTGATGAAACTTGCTGTCACGCAAGCACAAACCGACGGGGACACTCTGGGCGGCAAAATTGAGGCTACCGTCACAGGTCTTGCTGCCGGTGTGGGCGATGCTGTTTTTGCGGGACTCAAAAGCCGTCTTGCCGAGGTACTTTTTTCCTTACCGCAAATTTGCGCATTAGAGTTCGGCAAGGGCGTGGATGCCGCTACTATGACGGGAAGCGAATACAATGACCTGCCATTTGTCGATACTACGCGTGGTATGATAGTGACACAAACCAACCATTGTGGCGGCATTGAAGAAAGTATGAGTAACGGTATGCCGCTACTGCTTACTGCTACCTTTGCCCCTTCCCCTTATGTTGCCAAACCGCAACCGTCTGTTCATCGAAGCGAGCAACGCGGTGCCACCCTACCACCATTTGAGTCAGCCGTTTTTGACCTGAAAACCAAAAACAAGTTGGTACGCGCCGCCATCGCCATTACCATTATTGACATTTTAGATTAAATGTAAAAATACCCAAAGGAGTATCCAATGAAAAAAATCATCCGCCCCCTTGCGCTTCTTTTATGTGCTTTGTCACTATTAAGTACCTTCCCCTTAAGTGTTTGGGCAACCAATGACCCCATAGATGCACTACCCTTCTCTATAAACTATTTTTACTCTTCCTCGGAATATGACGAAAGTACGCACACCGTCAATATGTTTGTTCCGGATGAACTTACCAAGATAGAACTAACCCTTCTCTTTGATAGTGGTTTTAGCGGTACAATCTATGCAGACAGTACCTTAACCCAGCCTGTAATAGTAGGCAAAAACGGTAAATTCAATGTAAATCTTGCGCAAAAGTCCACCTATCTATATATTAAATGTAATGAGCAGTCTGACATCATTTATCGTCTGAGCGTAATTTCCAAGCGCAAACCGATAGAATATCGGGACAATCATCGTATTGCAGATTGGGCACGCGTTTATGTCGATTTCTGCAACGAACTGGGCTACGGTATCATTCAAGGCGATACCAACTCACACGCCAACCCCAACCATTCCCTGACCCGTCACGAAATTGCTTTGATTGCCGCCAGAATGTTGGGCACCGATACCGCGCTCTTTTCCACCGTCAAACTCCCCTACAAAGATTCTATTGCCCCGTGGGCACAATCAGGTGTCAATGCTATGACGGTTTTAGGAATTGTCAGTGGACACAAAAAACAAAATGATTTTTATTACTACGGTAGCGACAATGTCACCCGTGAGCAAGTTGCCAGAATTATGGTCGATTTGGCGCTACTCAAAGAAAACAATAGCAAAAGCGCTTCTACACTCTATCAAGAAAATAAAAAGGCTTATGACAATGCACTTTCTTCATTTGCAGATGGCAAAAAAATTTCCGAGTGGGCAATACCCTATATGGCACTGGCAGTCGGTCGATATAAATTTCTCAGCGGTTCCAAGGAAAACGGAAAACTCTATCTGAATCCACAAAAGAATATTACCCGACAGGAAATGACGGTTATGGTAGCAAAAGAACTGGGTTATGATATTGATGCAGTTCTGGAGAATTTGATACTTAGGGTAGGAAGTCAGCTCGCCTCCACCAATAAACCAAGCGCAACACTTGCCTCTGTAAAAACAGCACTCAACAAAGCCCAAGCCGCCTTATATAACAGTTCATCAAAAGAGAAAAAAGAAAGTGCTTATGTCACTTTATTCAATGAAGCAAGAAAAGCATTTCACTCCTATGTAGTCTATCTGAGCCCGTCCAATCAAATGTCAAATGCATATACCGGCGTAAACACCACTGAAGGAGCACAGATGCAGGCTGTGGCTGCCCTGCTCAAACCAATGCTGGAAAATATGGGATTTGTCGTCTATATCGCAGATCCTGCCTCTAATATCCGTGTCAGAGGTGAGGATGCACGAAAGAAAAATGCCGATATTTATGTCGCAATCCATTCCAATGCAACAGCAGGCACCAACAACGGTCACTATCAAGGCTCACTGATTTTTCATTCCAACAACCCGGGAAGTAAGGAATTGGCAGAGAGTGTCAGCAAACATCTCTCCAAAGTCACCCCCACCAAAGACAACGGCATCGAAAACGATTCCCTTGCCAACATTCCCTTTGTTGAAATCCGTGACCCTGTGATGGCAAACATATTGGCAGAAGTAGAATTTCACGACTATGCAACTTATGCCAAATGGATTGTAAACAACAAAGCAAAACTGGCACAAGCGTTCGCCGACGGAATTTACGAATATTTTTACGGTAAATAAAATCAATGGACTCCCCTTGGATATAAGGGGAGTCCATTTTATATTATTCAGTTCTCAAGGCGACTACAGGGTCTTTCTTTGCAGCACTCCTTGCGGGGATGACACCGGAAATCAGTGTCAGTGCCATACTGATGGCAATTAACAACAGTGCCACCTGTATCGGCAAATAGGCACTCAGATTCGGAATACCTGTCAGGTAATGAATGATGGCGTTGATGGGAATACATAGCAGATAGGTCAACAACACACCAATCAATCCCGAAGTAAAGCCAATGATAATCGTTTCAGCATTAAACATACCCGAAACATTTTTCTTGGAAGCGCCGATGGCACGCAGGATACCGATTTCTTTGGTACGTTCTTGTACTGAAATCAAAGTGATAACGCCAATCATAATAGAGGATACTATCAACGAAATGGCAACGAAAGCAATCAAAACATATGTGATGGCATTGATAATGGTCGTAATGGAACTCATCATAATGCCAACATAATCGGTATAGTGAATCTGAGAAAGTTCCTCCACTGACTCATTATATTCCGAAATTACCGATTCAATCACATCTTTGTCCTCAAAAGAGGCAGCATAAAGATTGATGCTGGCAGGGTCGTCAAGATTTACATATCCGAGTTCTGTCAAATTTTCCTCATAACTACTCTCTGAAAATTCCAGCACCTCGTCATGATACAAAGCAAATTGTTCATAAGAATAATCCGGCATTTCCCTTTCAAGCATACCCGCCAGTTGCGCTTTGGGCACTGAGGCAAGTTGTGCCTGCACACTTGCCGACATTTGTGCCTTCACCTGTTCGGTAACCATCTGCTCAATCAAGGCGTCCAAATCTTCATCGCTCATATCGGAGATATATTTTTGGATTTCCTCCTCGCTCATACCGACTTGTGCACTCATACTTTCAGAAAGCCTTTGTTCCATCTGCTCTCTGTCCATGCTGCCTTTTACTTGACTTACGGCATCGTGAATTTGTTGTTTAGAAGGGATACTTTTGATTTCTACATACACCTTAGCCTTTTGCTCGGTGTCAAGTTTTTCTATATACGCCTTAAACTCGCTTTTCTTTTCGGCATCCGTCAGACTGCCGGTGGTGGAATGAAACGGAAGTCCCGTGAAGATGTCCATTTTTTTATCCGTCAACTGTGCGCGAATCGAATCGGCTTTTTTTCCCTGTTCAACCACATAGTCTGTCAGTTCCTTAGTGTAACCGATAGAGCCGGTTAACATATGTGAGGTGGCATTTTCGCTGGGACGGATAATACCGCTGACCTTCAGTTTCATGGCGTTATCATACAGATAGCGAAGACCCGAATCGGTCGTTCTCAAATCGGTATATAAGCCTGTGCTTTTATCTAAAGTATAACAGTTGGAATTCAGCACAACCCGAAACTCCATATTGCAAATTTCTTCATAACTCCAGTTTCGTTTTTTCGTGTCATACTTTTCTTTATTTTTAACCGCATCAAAGACAGCGTCTATCTCCGCTTTGGTTTCCAGTCCCAGTGCATACAATGTCAAATCGTCCAACTCATTATTTTCATCAACAACCAGCACAATTTCCTCTTTAGAATTTGGCCAAGAGCCGTAAAGAACATCATACTGACTTTCAAGAACCGGACTAATCAGGGCACCATCTTTACCAGTGAGCATTTCGTTCCACAACTTAGTGCCGCCGCCCATCATCGACATTGAGGAAGCGGAGTCCATCGAAAAGCCCATCGTCTCTCCAGCATTCATCATAGCATTCATATCCAAATCAAGATTTTCAGCCAATGCTTTTTGTAAAAGTTGTTGAGTGTCCGAATAAACAATATCACCGTTTTCATCTTTAGTATAAACCAGCAAATCGAAATCATAGGTATATTGCACACCACTCAGGGCGGCAAAAAGTTTACTTGCTTCTCCCCCTTGCTCCATTTGACGCTCAATATAGGATTTAAAGGATTTTAAGTCGTTTTCCTTGTCCTCCATATTATTGAGGGCAGTAATCATATCAACCATCACCGATTGTGAGTAAACTTTATCTTTTTCGTGCCCGACGCTATTTTCATCTGCCACGCCCATAAATGTTTGCATCAAAGTGGTGATATCTACCGTTGTCGCTTCAATAGTCAAAGGATAGGATGCCAGTGTATCTTCCTGCACACTGTCGATATATCCCGTCATACCGTTGGACACTGCATAAATCAGTGCAATACCGATAATACCGATAGAACCTGCAAAAGAAGTTAAAATCGTTCTGCCTTTTTTTGTAAACAGGTTTTTCAGAGAAAGCCCAAAGGATGTAGCAAAAGACATTGACGGCTTTTTTTCTTTCTTTTTGGCTTTTTCTCCGTTCAATACAGGTATATTTTCCTGCTCGTCAACGGGAGCCGTGTCGGACAAAATGTTACCGTCTAACATTCGCACAATCCTTGTTGAATACTGCTCAGCAAGGTCGGGATTGTGTGTTACCATAATCACCAGTCGGTCGCGCGAAATTTCCTTTAAAATCTCCATAACCTGCACGCTGGTTTCACTATCCAGTGCGCCTGTAGGTTCATCCGCTAACACAATATCAGGATTATTAACGATTGCACGGGCAATCGCTACGCGTTGCATCTGTCCGCCCGACATTTCGGATGGTTTCTTTTTAAGTTGGTCCCCCAATCCCACTCTTTCCAGTGCTTCTTTGGCACGACGGCGCCTTTCTTTCTTGGAAACACCCGACAAACTCAGCGCCAATTCCACATTCTGCAAAACACTTTGATGCGGTATTAGATTGTAATTCTGGAATACAAAGCCGACAGAATGATTACGAT
>JAZRAZ010000201.1:0-3126 GCA_045634825.1 Eubacteriales bacterium
TATTTTTTAGAGGAGAGTCTTGTGTTAGACAGATACTATGCCCTACTTCCCCATTTGTTTTTGTCATATAGTGATTGATGTCACTTGGCTTTTGAGTCGGCAAGTCTTGAAACAAAGTTCCACCCATTGCAACATTTAAAATCTGAATTCCTCTGCAAATTGCAAGTAATGGTTTATTTTTTGCAAGGATATGCTGTACCAACGTAATTTCAAAACAATCACGTTGCGTATAAATATGGTTACAATGATGCGACTTCTCTTTATACCACTTTGCATCTATGTCCCCGCCGCCAGAAAGCAAAAATCCATCGCAGATATCAAGCGCATGCAATAAATGCACTGTCGATGGTAATAATATAGGAAATCCACCCGCCTGTAACACTTGACGCACATAACTCTGCCTGCAAAGTAAATCACCGTTTTCATAATTTATCTGTGTGGTAATTCCGATAACAGTTTTATTCATATATCAGTATATGAAACCACCATATAAAAAAGACTTGAGTTGCCTCAAGTCTTTTTTTATAGATATCCGCGAATTTCTTGTGCCAGATGTTCTTCTAAGGAAATCAGCCTTTTGCAAATATCTTTGCTTTTTTCATCAGCCGCTTTGTATTGATTGAGATAACGGCTCAGCGACTTTACTCCCATATTACAACCGTCAGTAATTAAATCAGCAATCGTATGGTCAGACTCGTTGAGAGCAAGTTTTACATTGGTCTTTGCCCACGACATCCCCTGTGCCATAGGATTTGGGTCCTTTCCCTCGTCCCCGTATCTGCCCAGCATCTCCTGAAGTTCTTTATCCAGTTTATCGTGCTCGTCTTTACAGGCGTTGAGTTGCTGCAAGAATGTTTTCGACTGAACATATTTCATTACATCATTAATAGAAGTAACACCCATTTTAATGCCTGCATCACATTCTCTCAACAATTTTATAGTATCCTGTTCTATCATAATATCACTCCTTTCTAAAGATAGTATTTGACAAATTTGCAATACTATCCAAAAGCGATGACAAGATAATGTGTCTGAAAATTGAGCAAAACTTTATGATCTAAAAATATGTCCTCAATCATGGCAGAAATAAACTTTTCTTTGGTTTAAAAATTCATCCGATTGACTGCGGTTTGAAAACACAAAAATGTTCTTATAAGAATATTTATCCAACAGTTGCAAGATTTGCGGTCTTGATTGTGAGTTGAAATTTTTTATAAACCGGATAAACTCGACATCGTCTTCAGTTTCCACCCAAGGAATATCACTTCGCTCTTTTCCCTTTCTCTCTTTGATGCCACTTAGACAAACCTCTACCGGATAATCAAGAAAAATAACGGTATCGCATTGTTCAATCCTTTGCTCCATTGTGGAGGCATAATTGCCGTCGATAATCCACTTGCTATTTTGCATCACATCAGATAACCTTTTATAAAAAACAGATTTTTCTACCATTGTTTTATCTGCATTCCAAAATAACATATCTAAATGATACAGCGGAATACCTGAAATTTGATGAAGTTTCCTTGAAAACGTGCTCTTTCCACTTCCAGGACAACCGATTACTATAATTTTGTTCATATCAAACTCACTCACACTTTATAATTTCAAGCAGATTGTATCACAAAGAAATTTCTTTTTCAACCACGAAAAAAGCACACCATACGGTGTGCTTTTTTGAAGTGACATTAAAATGTAACCGAACTGAAAACTTAATTTTCTAATAACGGTTTTTAATGAATAATTGCTAATCTATTATATTGATTTGACACATTTTCATTGTAATTAGTGCCGCGTTGTGTGTTTCCGGAGTTACCCCGGCGCAACAAGTTGCATCCACATATATATCTTTTTCGGGGAAATTTGCCTTCAGAATCAGCGCGTTTGACACCACGCAAATGTCGGTACAAAGTCCAATAAGAGTAATGTCAAAATCATCATCTTTCACAACTTTTCTAATAAGTTCAGGAAGCTGGGTTGAGCCGAATGTGAGTTTTTCCACCTTTGTAAAATTCTTACCCGCAAGTGCTTTTGCTATGTTTTGGTCAAGTTCCCACCCCTCAGTGCCTTTAATACAATGAGGAACAGGCAGTTTGCAGCCCTCTGCAGTTTTCATATAATTTTCAAAATGAGTATCAAGGGTAACAAAAATATCACCGCTAAAATCTTTGATTTTCTTTGCTGCATTTCCCACCATGGCAACTGCCTCGGCAGTCCCAAGCGCCCCATCAACAAAGTCTTTTTGAATATCTACAACTATTAATATGTGTTTCATATCATTACCTCCTTGAGTGTATTCATTGCGACAGATAAGGTTTAGATGCTGCAAATTTCTGCAACACACGATTTTGCTATTATTATTTCTTTTTCAGATATTTCTTCATCGAAATCACAAAAAGTATTATTCTTCACATCAGCACCTGAAAGTATAGAATACCAAAGTAGTCCAAGCGCATATCTCCCAAGCCCTAAACTTGCATGAAAGGTATCTCTATGTACTTTCTCAATTCCGGACGCTATAAGTCTTTGAAAAATCTTTCCTGATGGTATAACTAAATCTGCAACGATTTCTTCAGCTGCTTTTTTGTATGATCTCTCTATATCATGAAACATATCGACATGATTGTTATATCCCAATCCAACATTTAAACGATGTGAGTCTTGTTCATACGCCCAAGTCTGATGAATTGCAATCTTTGCTTTAGGCACACACTGTCTAACATACTCAACTATTTTATTAAGATATGGTTGATAAGTTTCAAAATTTGGCGCCTGATCGCTTACCTGCTGAATAGTCACAACATCCCAATTACGATTTAAAAGCGCATCTTTTAATGATACCGTTAACCCTGTGTTTTCACCATTCATTTCAAGAGTATATGCTCTTTCCTCGCTTATCATATTTCTATAATGAAGTGAAAGAGGACATCCCCCTATGTAAAGATTAAATGTATTGAGATCAAAGCCATCAGCCTTTGCAATCCGGTGCAAATACCTTTGAGCATCCTGTGAAAAGCTATTTCCAATTGATAAAATATTCATTTAGTATTTAGCATTCCTTTTTTCAATATTGTACGATATATTTTTATAGTTCGTATTAAGTTGGAACTAAAAACGTTCAGACAAATT
>JAZRAZ010000202.1:0-2368 GCA_045634825.1 Eubacteriales bacterium
GCCCGCTTGGCCTCCGACTTCATCACTCTGGCAGACGGTACCTTTTTCAAACCCTTGCAGGTGGTGTATCACGACTCCCTTGAAAACTTTGGGGAGGTATGCCGTCTCAATGTCGGCGCGGCGCTGATTTGCAAAGGAAAAATCGTTGCCACCCCCGAGCAAAAACAGCCTTTTGAAATGCAGGTCACCGAAGTTACGGTAGAGGGTGCCTCCACCCCCGACTATCCCCTGCAACCCAAACGGCACACGATGGAATATTTACGCACGATTACCCACCTGAGAGCACGCACCAATATGTTTCAGGCGGTGTTCCGCGTGCGCAGTCTGATTGCACACGCCATTCATTGTTTCTTCCAGGAGCGTGGCTTTGTGTATGTGCATACGCCCCTCATCACAGGCAGTGACTGTGAGGGCGCAGGCGAAATGTTCCGCGTGACCACACTGGATATGAACAATCCTCCCAAAACCGAGGACGGCGCAGTAGATTTCAGTCAGGACTTTTTCGGCAAAGAAACCCATCTGACCGTGTCGGGACAACTCAACGGTGAAACCTACGCGATGGCGTTTAAGAATATTTATACTTTCGGTCCCACCTTCCGCGCTGAAAACTCCAACACTACCCGTCACGCCGCAGAGTTCTGGATGATTGAGCCGGAAATGGCATTTGCAGACCTTAAGGACGATATGGATGTTGCCGAGGATATGATTAAATACATCATTTCTTATGTACTGGAAAACGCCCCGGAAGAAATGCAGTTTTTTAATCAGTTTGTGGACAAGGGTCTGTTTGACCGTCTGCAAAATGTGGTCAGTTCCAAGTTCGGTCACATCACCTATACCGAAGCCATTGAACTTTTGGAAAAGCACAACGATAAGTTTGATTTCAAAGTATACTGGGGATGCGACCTGCAAACCGAGCACGAGCGCTTTTTGACCGAGGAAATCTTTAAAAAGCCTGTTTTCGTTACCGATTATCCCAAGGAAATCAAGGCTTTCTATATGAAACTCAATCCCGACGGCAAGACCGTGGCCGCCATGGACTGTCTGGTGCCCGGTATCGGTGAAATCATCGGCGGTTCTCAGCGCGAGGACGACTATGAACTGCTGAAAACCCGTATTGAAGAGTTGGGTCTTGACCCCAAACAATATGACTTCTATCTTGACCTTCGCAAATACGGTTCTGCCCGTCACGCCGGCTTTGGACTGGGCTTTGAAAGATGCGTTATGTATCTGACAGGCGTGTCCAACATCCGCGATGTGTTGCCCTTCCCCCGCACCACCGGCAACTGCGAACTGTAAAAATCACACAATAAGTAAAAGGCTTGACCGCTCGGTCAAGCCTTTTGATTTTATAATTTGCACGAAGTGCATACATCACTTCTTATCTCTGCCCGCAACATTTTTTGTACTTTTTGCCGCTGCCACAGGGACAGGGGTCGTTGGGCCCCACCTTTTTGCCGACCTTGACGGTCTTGCCCTTCTTTTCAGTACCGTCACCGCTGGTAGCAGTTTCTTTCATCAACTGCTCGCGACGAAGTTCTTCCTCGGTCTTAATCACCAAAAGCAACATTCCGCGCACGGTATCCGTCTTGATGCCCAGCACCATTTCATCAAACATATCGGCGCTTTGCAGACGGTACTCAACGACAGGATTGCGCTGACCGTAGGACAACAGTCCGATACCGCGCTTAAGTTCCTCCAAATCATCAATGTGCTGCATCCATTTGGCATCCACACTGCGAAGCATTACCACACGCTCCGCCTCACGAATCTGGTCGGGATACTCATTTTCTTTTTGCTGATAAATCTCTTGGGCGCGCTTTGCAAGCAACTCGGCAAAGTCCTCGGGTTGCATCCCTCGTACCTGCTCTTTGTCACTCGGCAGGCGCTCTCCCTGCAGGATAAAGGCACACTCTTTTTCGATAGCGAGAATATCCCACTCATCCGGGTCCTCCCCTTGCAGATAGGGCGAAATCAGCGCATCTATGACATCGGGAATCATCTTCAGAATCGACTCTTTGATGTCTTGATTGTCCAGCACCTGACGGCGCTGTTTGTATATAATTTCTCTCTGTTTATTGACGACATCGTCATACTCCAGCACATGCTTACGGGAGGTGAAGTTGATGCCCTCGACCTGCTTTTGCGCGCGTTCAATCATACCGGTGAACATATTGCTTTCCAACGGCATTTCCTCGGGCAACTTAAAGGTTTCCATCACCATTCGGATGCGGTCACCGCCGAAACGGCGAATCAAGTCGTCCTCACCCGAAAGATAAAACTGCGTTGTACCGGGGTCACCCTGACGACCGGCACGGCCTCTGAGCTGATTGTCAATACGGCGGCTTTCGTGGCGCTCGGTACCGAT
>JAZRAZ010000203.1:0-4995 GCA_045634825.1 Eubacteriales bacterium
CAAATTATTTAGAAAAAAACGGGTATGTTTTTAAATCGGTTATCCGAAAATCGCATTATGTTCTGTATTTAAAAGACAGTGTAATTATGGAACAATTTTTATATGTTCTGGGGGCTCAAAAGGCAGCTTTCGATTTGGTAAATGCTAAAATTTACAAACAAATTCAAAATGATAATAATCGTATTAATAATTGTCAAGGGTATAATAGAGATAAGACGATGGATAAGTCAATCGAACAAATTATTGCAATTCGTAAAATTGAAAGTGATTGCGGCAGTTTGGATGGATTGCCGTCTGATTTAAAGGAAATTTGTCTTCTTAGACTCGAAAACCAATACGCTTCACTTAACGAATTATCTGCTCTTTCGGGCGGAAAATTTAGTAAGGCAGGATTAAGCCGCAGGTTAAATAAGATAATTGAATTATCAAAAAGTACGGAAGGAAAATCTTAATGAGGGATTTTGTACATTTGCATGTACACACTGAATATAGCCTTTTGGATGGCGCTGCAAAAATCAGCAGTGTAATTCAAAGGGCTAAAACTCTTGGACAAAAATCCCTTGCCATAACCGATCACGGTGTAATGTACGGCGTAATTGATTTTTATAAGGAAGCCTGTGCTAATGGTATTAAACCAATTATTGGTTGTGAAGTATATACAGCGGCTCGCACCAGATTTGACAAAATGTATGAGTTTGACGGGCAAATTGGTCATTTGGTATTGTTAGCAAAAAATAATATTGGATATCAAAACCTTGTGCATATTGTTTCTAAAGCGTCAACCGAGGGGATGTACTATAAGCCGCGTGTTGACATTGAACTATTAAAAGAACACAGCGAGGGTTTAATTGCTTTGTCTGCCTGTCTTGCAGGAGATGTTCAGCGCCTGTTATTAAGGGACAATTATGGTGGCGCTAAAGAAAAGGCAATAGAGTATAAAAAAATATTTGGTGATGACTTTTATTTAGAACTGCAAGACCATGGCCTAAAAGAAGATGCATCAGTCATTCAAAGTCTTGCAAAACTCTCTATAGAAACCGGCATAGAACTTGTTGCAACCAATGATGTGCATTACACAGAAAAATCAGATGCAAAAATGCAAGAGGTTTTGATGTGTATTCAAACCAACAAAGTCGTCGGTGAACCAAATGCTATGACATTTGAAACAGATGAGTTTTATCTTAAATCCGGTGATGAGATGTATGAGTTGTTCTCTCAATACCCTCAAGCGCTTGATAACACTGTTAAGATTGCCCAACAGTGTAATGTTACATTTGATTTTGACACATATCATTTACCAGCATTTAAAATGCCGGATAATAAGGAGGCCTTTTCTTATTTAAAAGAGCTTGCTTTCAATGGCTTGAAGGAACGGTATCCTGAAACTTGGCAGGACTTTAAGGAACGTTTAGAGTATGAACTTGATACCATTCAAAAAATGGGATATGTTGTCTATTTTTTGATTGTTTATGATTTTATTCATTATGCAAAAACGCATGATATTCCCGTAGGACCCGGCAGAGGGTCAGCGGCTGGGTCCATAGTTTCATATTGTTTAAGAATCACTGAAGTTGATCCAATGCATTTTGATTTGCTTTTTGAACGATTTTTAAATCCTGAGCGTGTTAGTATGCCTGATATAGATATTGATTTTTGTGTTCAAAAGCGTGGAGATGTAATTGACTATGTGATTTCAAAATATGGCGCTGATAATGTTGCACAGATTATCACATTCGGTACTATGGCTGCAAGGGCAGCGGTGCGTGATGTCGGAAGAGCGATGGGCGTGTCATATTCAGTTACTGATCAGGTTGCCAAACTTGTGCCGTTTCGTTTGGGCATAACTCTTGAAAAAGCATTGAATGAGTCAAAAGAATTACGCCGTTTGTATGAAAGCGATATGACGGTTCATGAGTTAGTGGATATGGCAATGAGATTGGAAGGATTTCCGCGACACGCCTCCACACATGCTGCAGGTGTTGTGATAACGCAAAGACCGGTCTATGAATATGTGCCCGTACAATTAAGTGATAACAATGTGGTAACACAGTTTCCGATGACCACACTTGAGCAACTTGGACTACTAAAAATGGATTTTTTGGGATTGCGCAATCTTACGGTGATTCGTGAAACCGAAAGACTTATTCAGCAATATCAGCCTGATTTTAGCATAAGCAATGTTTCTTTAGATGATCAAAAGGTTTATTCTTTGCTTTCAAGAGGGCAAACGCAAGGCGTTTTTCAACTTGAATCAGAAGGCGTGCGGCAGGTGTTGCGCCGTCTTCAACCACGAAGCATCGAAGATATTATTGCTGTGATTTCATTGTATAGACCCGGTCCAATGGATTCCATACCGCAGTATATTGAGAATAAAAATCATCCAGAAAAAATCAAATATGCTGATGCAAGATTAGAACAGATTTTAGGCGTAACTTATGGCTGTATTGTTTATCAAGAGCAAGTAATGAGAATCGTCAGAGATCTTGCAGGATATTCCTATGGACGCGCTGACTTGGTGCGCCGAGCAATGAGTAAAAAGAAAATGGATGTTATGAATAAAGAACGAAAGATTTTTATTTATGGCCTCCAAGACGAAAATGGTGAATATCTTATTGATGGATGTTTGCGGCGTGGAATTAGTAAGTCAGTTGCACAAAAACTATTTGATGAAATGACTGATTTTGCCAAATACGCGTTTAACAAATCGCATGCCGCTTGTTATGCTTATGTTGCTTATCAAACTGCCTAT
The DNA here is from genome assembly GCA_045634825.1 of Eubacteriales bacterium. Taxonomy (GTDB): domain Bacteria; phylum Bacillota; class Clostridia; order Oscillospirales; family QAKW01; genus Firm-08. Next base: position 2,750 of record JAZRAZ010000203.1, read on the forward strand.
TTAAAATGTCATTACCCAGCTGAATTTATGGCTGCTATGTTGACCAGCGTGTTGGGCAATATTGAAAAAGTTGCTTCCTATATTGATGAGTGCAAAAAACTTGGTATTACTGTTTTGCCACCCATTATTAATAAAGGAGGCTCCGGCTTTACCGTAGTTGATAATAATATTGTTTTTGGTCTTTCTTCTATAAAAAATGTTGGGCGGAAGTTTGTGGAAACAATCGTTGCTGAACGCACTCTCAATGGACCATTTGTTTCTTTTATAGATTTTGTTCGTAGAATGAACGGAAGGGACCTTAATAAAAAGGGGCTTGAAAGTCTGATTAAGGCGGGAACTTTTGATGAATTTGGCTTTTCTAGACGCCATCTAATGTCAGTATATGAATCTGTTTTAGAGGGAGTAAATAGTGCTATACAAAGAGAAGCATTTGGACAGATAGACCTGTTTTCAGATGTTTTTTATGACCAAAGTGCCACGCTGGAACGCTTTTTTGAATCCAAAATGCCTGAATATAATTCTGAACAAAAATTATTAATGGAAAAGGAAGTCACCGGTTTGTATATGAGTGGACACCCTTTGACAGGATATGATGTGTTTTATGATAATAAAGGCTATACCAGAATCAAAGAATTGTATTCAGGTAATATAAAACACGCTCAGAAGTACAAATTTTTTGGCGTATTAGATGATTGCAAAACCAAAACCACAAAAACAAAAAAGAGCATGGCTTTTGCTACATTAGAAGATGTGAGTGGCAAGGTTGAACTTATTATTTTTCCGACTGCACTCGGGAGAGCAGATGCAAAAATACAAAATGGGAACATAGTCTTTGTTGAGGGTAAAATTTCAATTGAAGATAATGACGAAATTAAAGTAATATGTGATCATATTGTTGATGCGGATGTTAAGTGTTTAGTAGATAAAACCCATAAATTGTATTTAAAAATACCTTCAAATCAATTTGAAGGTATGGATAAGATTAATAATTTGATTTCATCTCATCGAGGCAATATTTCTTGTGTTATGCATTTTTCCGATAGTGGAAAAAGCATAGTAACAAAAAAAGATTTTGGGGTAGACGGTTCAAACGAATTATTGGCTCAGTTGCGGAAAATTTTGGGAAATAATCAAGTTATTATGAAGTAAATTGTTGATTTTTTGAATTTCTCGTGCTATACTGTATAGGATTAATTGCTTGGAGGGAAAAATATGACAAGCAAAGTTAAAAGAATTGGCGTATTAACCAGTGGCGGCGATGCTCCGGGTATGAATGCCGCTGTTCGTGCTGTTACAAGAACTGCTCTTTCAATGGGAATTGAAGTCATTGGCATTCGTCGTGGATATGCCGGCTTGTTATCAGGCGATCTTGTTGAAATGAATTTACGTTCGGTATCTAATATTATTCAAGTTGGCGGAACTTCACTGTTTACTGCTAGACTGCCCGAATTTGCTCAAGACTCGGTTCAAAACGAAGCTGTGCAAAAGTGTAAGCAATATGGGATTGACGGTTTAGTTGTTATTGGCGGTGATGGCTCATTTCGTGGAGCAGCAGCATTGTCCCGTAAAGGCATTCCGTGTATCGGTGTTCCCGGTACGATTGATAATGATATTTCATCCACTGAATATACTATTGGTTTTGACACGGCCCTTAACTGTGTTATGGAGATGGTTGACAGAATCCGCGATACTTCTCAATCACATGAACGATGCTCCGTTGTCGAAGTAATGGGTAGAAGAGCAGGGTACTTGGCCCTTCAATCAGGTATAGCCGTGGGGGCAACTGCGGTTCTAATTCCTGAAGTTCCAATGCCTTATGAAAATATTATCAAGAAGATTAATGCGAGTCGCGCTACCGGTAAGTCTCATTTTATTATCATTATTGCTGAAGGCGTTGGCGGAACGCAGGAATTAACCAGGAAAATCGAAGAAGACACCGGGATTGTTTCTCGTTATACCATTCTGGGACATGTGCAACGAGGCGGTTCACCTACTGTACGAGATAGAGTAATGGCAAGTGAAATGGGAAGTTACGCTGTTAAATTACTTTCAAATGGAATTGGAAATCGTGTTGTGGCTTTACAACAAGGCAAAATCACTGATATGGATATTCAACAATCTCTTGAAATGAAAAAGCCGTTTCCTATGGAACTGTATAAAATTAGTAACGATATTTCTATATAAATTTTTCAGCAACCCATTTATATGGGTTGCTGAAAATATGGAGGCATAGCTCAGCTGGTTAG
>JAZRAZ010000204.1:0-6212 GCA_045634825.1 Eubacteriales bacterium
AAAGGAAGCAGATTAATCTGCTTCCTTTATCATTTCATAAAGCGCCTGCATCGCATCGGAAACACCACCTACCGCATCCATAAGTCCTACCTGTACTGCTTGATTGCCGTCCAGCACCGTACCAATATCACTGACCAGTTCCCCGACATTGTGTACCATCGAAAGCATTTTTTCCTTTTGCAAATGAGAATGTTCGCAGACAAAAGTAACGATGCGGTCCTGCATTTTATCAAAAAACCGAAAGGTCTGCTCCACACCAATCACCAGTCCGTTGGTCCGTACGGGGTGAAGCATCATCGTAGCAGACGGCACGATAAAGGATTTATCTGCCGCCACCGCCAGCGGCACACCAATGGAATGACCGCCCCCGAGCACCAAAGAAACCGTTGGTTTACTCAAAGAGGCAATCATTTCGGCAATCGCAAGTCCTGCCTCCACATCACCGCCCACCGTGTTGAGCAACACAAGCAAGCCTTTGACATCTTCATTTTCCTCCACCGAAACCAATGCCGGTAAAATATGCTCATATTTGGTGGTTTTATTTTGTCCCGAAAGAATATAGTGCCCCTCGACTTGTCCGATAATGGTCAGCACTTGCACGCCGTGTCCAACCGAAGTCACACCGTTGTCCGAAGGAATGTCACCGCTTACGGGTTCATCTTGTGTCGGCTCGAAATTTTCTTCATTTTTCATTTGAGTATCTCTCTTCCAAAATATAAAGCATCTTCTCCTAACATTCGTTCAATTTGCAACAGTCGATTGTATTTGCACACTCGTTCAGAGCGTGCAGGTGCCCCTGTTTTGATTTGTCCGCAACTGAGTGCTACTGCAAGGTCGGCAATCGTTGTATCCTCTGTTTCACCGCTTCTGTGGGACATAATGGTACGATAGCCGTGTCTTGTCGCCAGACGAATGGTTTGCATGGTTTCACTTAAAGTGCCAACCTGATTGGGTTTAATCAGGACTGCATTTGCGGCATTCATCGCAATCCCCTGACTTACTCTGGAGGGGTTGGTGACAAATAAATCATCGCCGACAATTTGCACCTGTCCCGAAAAATGATGGGTAATTTGCCTAAATCCGTCAAAATCCTCCTCACCAAGCGGGTCTTCAATAGAAACAATCGGAAATTCGCTGACAAGACGACGATAAATCTCAATGAGTTCGTCGCGAAACATCACACGATTTTTCTTGGGCATACAATAATGGTCCTCTTCTATCCACTCGCTTGCCGCCGCATCCAATGCAAATACGATATCCTCTCCTGCCTTATAGCCACTTTGCTCTACGGCATCGCAAATGAGTTGCAAAGCCTCACGCTCATCGTCAATTTCAGGAGCAAATCCGCCCTCGTCTCCCACACCGATAGACAGTCCCTTTTCTTTGAGTGTTCTACCCAGTGCGTGATAAACCTGCACTCCCATATGAAGTGCCTCTGAAAAAGAATCAGCACCTACAGGCATAATCATAAACTCTTGAAAATCCAGCCCGTTTCCTGCGTGCGCTCCACCGTTTAAAATATTCATCATCGGCACCGGCATTACCATAGCGTTAACACCACCAATATATCGAAACAGTGGCATTTCCTTGGATGCCGCACCTGCTCTGGCACACGCCAGAGAAACTGCCAAAATAGCGTTACCGCCTAATTTTTCTTTGTTGGGGGTGTCATCAAGTTGTAACATTCTTCTATCAATTTCCCCTTGCGCCAAAACGCTGATACCTTCCAGATTTTTAGCAATCGGCCCCGTTATATTGCCGACCGCTTTTTCAACGCCTTTCCCGCCATAGCGTTCAGTTCCGTCTCGTTTTTCGTGAGCCTCGTATTTGCCCGTCGAGGCGCCGCTGGGTACATTTGCAATCCCGACGGCGCCACCCTCGGTTTCCACTCTTGCCTGCACCGTTGGCATACCGCGGCTATCCAAAATCATTGAGGCACTGATTTTTCTAATATTATTCTTCATCTTTTCCCCCTAAAAAACAGTTTTTGTTTTAGTATTGCAACAAGAGGAAAAAATATACATCTATAAAATAAAAACTGCCGATGATTGACTTTCGTCAAAAATCGACAGTTTGTTTTTTAAAAATAATTATTCGTCAGACTCTGTGTAAATTACAGTGACATCGGGATGCAGTTGCAAGATGGAAGCGGGAACTTCGGGAGTTACCGGTCCGAAAAATGCTTTTTCAACGATTTCGGCTTTCTTGGCACCATTGGCAATCAAAAGAACCTTTTTGGCACACATAATTGCCTTGAGCCCCATCGTCAACGCGTGGGTGGGAACTTCGTCGATACTTGCAAAGAAACGGGCATTTGCCTCACGGGTAGATTCTTTCAGTGTTACGATGTGGGTTACGGTATCAAAAGCATCAGCAGGCTCATTAAAGCCAACGTGACCGTTGCCACCGATACCCAGAAGTTGCAAATCCACACCGCCCAAATCCTCAATGCGCTGCTCATAGGCGATACACTCCGCATTGACATCCTCAGCAAGACCATTGGGAACAAAGGTATAGTCCTTACGAACATTGATATGGTCAAAAAGGTTATGATTCATAAAATAGCGATAACTTTGGTCATTTTCGGGAGAAAGACCAACATATTCGTCCAGATTAACCGTCGTAACTTCACTAAAATCCAGTTCGCCCTTGTTACAACGCTCAATGAGCCGTTTATATGTACCAATCGGGGTGGAACCCGTTGCCAGACCGAGAACAGCTGTGGGCTTTACAATCACCTGTGCCGCAATCAAATCGGCAGCTTTTTGACTAACCTCGGCATAATTTTCACATTTGATAATACGCATAATCATCATCCTTTCATACTTCAATAAGAAAATTATAACAAACTAAGTGCCCAAGGTCAATACAAATTTCACCAATTTTATACTCTTTGCTTTTTGGTTTTAAGCAAAAGAAGTGCTGTCAGGTTTGGAAGTGCCATTCCGACATTGAGCGTATCTGCCAATACCCAAAGGCGTTCACTTTGAACAAAGGGTGTTAACAGCAACATACTAATATAAAAAATTCGGAATGCCGTTTCAAAACGGTCATTTGTCAGATATCGAAAACAAGCGGAAGCAAAATAGTACCAACCGACAATGGTAGTAAAAGCAAAAATACACAAAAAAAGCACCAATAGTCTTACGCCCAGGTTGCCCAGTCCCATCTCAAACGCCACCACTTCCGGCCTTGTAGTTCCCGACTTTCCATATGCTCCCGTCACCACTACACAAAGACCGCTAATCAGGCATATCACCACCGTATCCAAAAACACACTGCACATTGCCGTCAACCCCTGTTGATGAGGGCTGCCCCCTGCCGCTGCCGCTGCTATCGGCGCACTACCAAGCCCCGCTTCATTAGAAAACACTCCTCGGCTGATACCAACCGTCATCGTTTTCAAGACACTTCCCGTCGCACCGCCGAGTACAGCCGTCGGACAAAATGCGCCTTTCACAATAGATAGCAGTGCCGCGGGGATTGCTGACCTGAAATTCCAAAGAATAACTCCGCAACACACAAAATAGCCGATACTGAGTACCGGTATAACAGCCTCACAAAACCGCACCACCCCTTTTGCTCCACCCCAAAGCACCCAACCTGCCAGAAGTGCTGTAATTACACAGATTATCAGACTGCGTACACTGAAATTTGCAGACTGTCTTTGTGTATCGAGCACTCCGATAACGCTGTCCATTTGTAAGGAAGTTCCGATACTGATGCTTCCGGCCGCTGCACCGCAAAGTGCAAATAACTGCCCTGCCCGTTTTCCCAATACCGTTTCAATATAGTAAAACGGTCCTTTTGTTAAAACTGCCACATAACATTCTGCATATTTCAGTGCCATTCCGAGCAGTGCGGCAAAAATCATCCAAAACAAAGCACCGGGACCTCCCAATGCAACCGCGCCTGCCACACCCACAATATTTCCTGTACCGAGCGTTGCCGCAAGCGTGGTACATAAAGCACCAAAGGATGAAATTTCTCCATTATTATCCTTAGTAAAAATTGTGGCAAAGGATTTTCCGATATGCCTTTGCACAAAACCATACCGAACCGTCATAATGACACCTGAAAGCAATATAGCCACACTTAATAATTCACCCATCTTTTCACCTCTTTATACTATATGATAATATTTGAGTGCTTCTTGACAAAAACTACCTGCAAGAAGTACAATATTTATATAAAATTCGGGAAAGATACAACAATGAACAATATTCTTCTTGCCAAAAAAATAGCAGTTGCGGTTAAAAACGCAGGTGGCAGAGTTTTCTTTGTCGGCGGGTGCGTGCGCGATCGGCTGATGGGTATAGAAAGCAGTGATATTGATATTGAAGTTCACGGCATTCACCCTGAGCAGTTGGAACAAATTCTGGACACTTTCGGTCAGCGCAAAGAAGTGGGCAAAAGTTTCGGTATATATATGCTGGAACATCACACGCTGGATATTGCCCTGCCCCGCAAAGAAACCGCCACGGGAACGCATCATCGCGATTTTAAGATTGAAGTAGACCCTTTTATCACAACCTTAGATGCCGCAAAACGCAGAGATTTTACTGTAAATGCCATTATGAAAGATGTACTGACCGGAGAAATCATTGACCATTTTGACGGTGAAAAGCATCTGAACAGCCGCCGATTGCGCCACGTTGATGATGACAGTTTTGCCGAAGACCCTCTGCGCGTTTTGCGCGCGGCACAGTTTACGGCACGATTTGATTTTACGGTAGACCAAGACACCATCAATATATGTAAAGCCATCCAACTTGACACTATTTCCCGTGAACGAGTGATGGAGGAATTAAAAAAAGCGTTACTTTTATCCCAAAAGCCGTCCCGCTTTTTTACTTTTCTAAGAGAATGTAACCAACTGGATATATGGTTTAAGGAACTGGCAAACCTTATCGGTGTCCCGCAAAATCCAAAGTATCACGCAGAGGGCGATGTATGGAATCATACAATGATGGTACTCGATGCAGCGGCACAACTGAGGGCACAGGCAAAAGTGCCATTGTTTTTTATGCTGTCGGCACTGTTGCACGATTTAGGAAAATCCATTACCACAACGGAAGTGGACGGCATTATTCATTCCTATAACCACGAACAAAAAGGAATCGCTTTAGCACAAACGGCACTAAAGCGACTGAGCAATGAACGAAATCTTTTTCGTTATGTATTAAATATGGTAAAACTGCATATGCGTCCAGGGGCACTTGCATCACAAAATGCTTCTATGCGTGCTACCAACCGCCTTTTTGACAGTAGTGTCTGCCCTGAAGACCTATTACTTTTAGCGAAGGCGGATGATACAGGCCGACTGCCACAAAGTGAAAAAGCCTATATGCCATTTCTCACCCATCGGCTTTCTGTTTATCAACAACTTTCAATGCAACCGCAGGTATGCGGGCAGGATTTGATTGATTCAGGACTGACACCTGATAAGCATTTTAAAAATTTACTGGCATATGCACACAAATTACATCTTTCCGGCGTAAACAAAACCGCCGCACTTCAGCAAACGATTGCTTATCATAAGGAGTTAACCAATCATGATAATTGACATTCATACCCACACTTTTCCCGATACGCTGGCACCCGTTGCCATCCCAAAAATGCAAAAAGCCTCTCATAGTATTGCTTTTACCGCAGGTACCGTCGGAGCGCTTAAAACTTCTATGGTACAAGCAGGCATTGATATAAGTGTCGTTTTACCGGTAGCCACTAATCCCGCAAAGGTTTCCGCCATCAATGATATTTCCATTGCCAACGAGGAGGAGGGGCTACTATATTTTGGTTGTATTCATCCCGATACGGCAGAGCCCCTTCAGGAACTTGATCGAATTGCAAAAGCAGGCATCAAGGGCATCAAGTTGCACCCTGTATATCAAGGGGCGGACATTGATGACATACGATACCTGCGAATTTTAGATAAAGCCGGTCAACTTGGGCTGGTCGTTCTTACCCATGCAGGTGATGACATTGGTTTTCCGGGACTGGTACGCTGTTCCCCGAAAATGCTAAAAAATGCGATAAAACAGGTGGGTAACATAAAATTAATTGCCGCCCATATGGGTGGATGGAAAAACTGGAATGAAGTCAGGGAACTTCTTGCCGATACCAATATTTATATCGACACGGCATTTTCTCTTGGCAGTATATGTGAACTGGAAAAAGGATTTTACCCGCCCGAACAACACAAATTGATG
>JAZRAZ010000205.1:0-2259 GCA_045634825.1 Eubacteriales bacterium
CATATCTCTTGCTGAAAACAATTTGCTTATCACTTCAAAACCTCTTTTTCTTCCTTTATTATAAAACAACTAACTCATTATACCAAAAAGCGCCCCCGTTGACAACAGTTTTATTAAAAAGAACCTAATCGCATTTCACAAAACAAAAGAGCAAGTTTAAAACTTGCCCTTTTGTAAATTAAAATATATACTCTTTATGAAAATCCGCTAAAATCTTTGCTGTTTGCGCTCTGGTTGCGGGGTTATGAGGATTAAAATCGTAATAATTTTCTGCCGGACGGTGAGGCGGTAGTATTATGACGGGAATATATTCTTTGGTTTTTTCTCCATTAATCAAATATGCGTGAATACATTTTTTTACCGCGTCCAAAGCCCATGGAGAAATCTTATCCAAATCCATAAATGTAGCTATCTCGGAATTATGGCGCAACTCAATCCCCTCATAATCGGCATATCGCACCAGCATAGTGCAAAGTTGCTCTCTGCTGATTTTATGGTCACAGCCAAATGTTGTATCGGTCAAACCATAAACTATGCCATTATTGTATGCCCAATCAATCGCACCGGTATACCATTGTCCGCTACGAACATCCTCAAATACCGTAGTTACATCGTTGTTAACCTTAACGCCCGAAATACGAGATAAAACCGTAACGAACATAGCACGGGTCACAGCCGCCTCCGGAGCAAACTTGGTCTCCGAAAGGCCATAAAACAAGTTGTTTGTGTATGCATAATCAACATAATTTAAGTACCAGGCGTTATTTTGAAGATCTGTAAAAACATTACTGGTATTGACCAATTTGCTGCCCTGTGATGTTCTGGTATCTCCCACACCGCAATAATAATGATATTTACACAATGCACTCTCTGTCCCATCTTCAACGCGAGTAGCATCCCGATTGTATACATAATTTTCAAAAATGTGCCCTGTCATAGAACCCTCTTTGCGTCGAAGCAGTGCTGCTGCACACCCTTCTATTGTACAGGCGGCTCTATCATATCCATCCAAAGAACAAGTAGCATCATTTCCATATTTATAGGTGTCGGAAAATTGATGTTTATGCGGTGTTTGATTATAAAAAATTCTAACTTTTCCGTCAATGATACATTGTTTTAAATGCTCAGCCCGATATGAACAAATATATTCTAATTTTTCCCAATCTTCAACCGAGCCACCGAAATAAACTTCGCGGTAACTATCCATCTGTTCAAACAAAGCGTCGTCAAGCAAATTCAAAGAAACAGGCAAATAAATACCATCAAATGACCCTGCACCAATTAAAGCATCACTGTCAATCTGTGTGATGCCCTCTCCAAACACAATATGCCTTACAGAATAGGCATAGTAGGCAAGTGCAGGCAATTTTCCTTCTCCCGTTGAACAAAGTTCTCCGTTACCGTTTACATACATGACGGAATTATCTTTATCTATTACAAAATCAAATCCGCTTCCGATATCCATATTGTCAAACAAAGGAAGTTTGTCTTTAGCATAGTTTTGATACAATGCCGCAAAATCAGAGACCTTAGCCACGGCAGACGGATAAAAATATGTTTTATCCCCAATAGTTTCCGTACTCATTAGTCCATTTTGCACCACATAATTAACTGCACCGGAAAAATATATGTCTTTGGAAACATCCTCGTAGTTAACCGGCACAAGTGAGTTAACATCAGTTAATGTTCTTGCCATAATATAAGCAAGCATACCACGCGTAAGTTGCTGACGAGGCGAAAAAGCATTGCCAGAAGTGCCGCTTATAATGTTACAACATACACTCCAATTAACAGCATCAAAATAATAGGCATCCTCCGAAACATCAGAATATGCAGGTGCAGATGTATTTTTTATCCGATTTTCATCATATTCAAATATTTCTGCCAGCAAAGTAACCGCCATCCAACGTTCCAACGGACAATCAGAGTCAAAGAAATCTGTTTCTTTAGAAGTCGCAGAAACGGAAATGTTGACCAAACTAAACGATATGACAATTATCAACAGTAAAGCAACGATTTTTCTCATATAATCCATCCTTTTTATAGGCAGTTAGCCTAAAAGTTTATTATATGTATAGTGTAGCATCAAAAACAAAAAATAGCAATATAAAAGCAAAATAAAACGAGCAACACATCGAAAACAAAAGCAGATGACAAAATAAAACGAGCAACACGATGTGTTGCTCGTTTTGTTTGTGTCGGCATTACCTATTTTCCCGGGCCGTTGCCAGCCAAGTATTTTCGGCAGAGAAATGCTTA